>JANMNK010000738.1:0-2075 GCA_031373875.1 Pirellulaceae bacterium
GCCCAAGAAATGTGTAGCACCCAAAGTATCGAGACTATCCAAGCCGCAATTTGCCAGTTTCTCGCAATGCGACTTCCATGCGCTATCAGTTCGGCCGAGTACGCATAGTCAGTTACAAACCAAACGGGTAACCAAGTCAACGTCGCACCAGCAGCGATAACGCCAAGCCGACCTGCGCGTGAAAGGCCTGGAAGCGTTCGCCGCCACGGTTCTCCCGCCGCTACCCGCCTACCAACTTCCAACATGTACCCCAGACTCGCTAACTGCAGCAGCGGAAATGTGCTCGCCACGCCCAGCAATACAACCAAACTCGCAAATTGAAACAGGCCATACAAAATTCGAAACGGCAGTCCAAGCCACCATCGAAATCCCTTTCGCACTCGCGTCGGCATTGATGGATCGGCAGCAGGTTCCAGAATCGCTTGGACCGGGACTTCTTCGGGAATTTCGTTCTCAACCACCTGCGCAGAAACAAGCGTTTCGGCAGAATCAAGCGGATCGATCTCGGCAACGACGGGCGAATCCGATTCGGGAATCAGCTCTGCAATAACGTACTTCGATCCCGGCAAATTCTGAGTTAGCGGATTCGCGTTGTTCGAATTCATGTTATTCCCACGTTGCGTGGAGCCTAAGGGCTTGACCGGTTCGGCTCAAACCGACCTCTATTGTATTTCGATCAATTTTGCGAATGCTTTGCAATATCGAAACAAATTCCTCGAAAACAATTTAGGCTAAGTATATCGGGCTTGAAACGATCACTACCATTCATAACGATAACGACTTAACCTGATTTAGGCGGCATTTTTCGCCAAACAGTTCTAATCTGCGACTCGAAAGTGTGGGTCAAAATGGACCAAAAACCTAACGTCTCGCGAAAGAAAGCTTGGGCCAAACATCTGCTGCTGGCCGCTGTCATCTGCAGCACCGGCTTGGCTGTTGCTGCCACGCTTCGCCCCGAACCACAATTGAAACGACTGCCGAACGAAACGCAATACTTCTCTGAGTCCGGTTTTACGACGATCGTCGATCGAGTAAACACGGAGATTGACGAATCCATTCAAAATGCCCAGCTCGACTCCGCTCCCGATGCCGACTGGTTGACAATCTGTCGGCGTTTGAGTCTGGCATTGGTCGGTAATGGCCTGTCACTAGAAGAAATTCGCGCAATCGAACAAGTCCCCGAACAAGATCGCATCCGATGGTGGACGAATTATCTGCTGCAGGACAGTCGTAGCAGCAACTATTTATCCGAACGACTAACTCGAGCTTACGTCGGAACGAACAACGGACCTTTTATTCTCTATCGCCGCCGCCGCTTCCAGCTTTGGCTAGCCGATCAGCTTCACAAGAACCGACCCTACGATGAAATCGTTCGCGAAATGATCGCCGCCGAAGGCCTTTGGACGGATCAGCCCGCCGTTAATTTCTTGACGGCCACGATGGATGAAAACGACAATGGTCGAGCCGATCCGATCCGCTTGGCAGGCCGAACAACGCGGGCTTTTCTTGGCATGCGCATGGACTGCATGCAATGCCACAATGATTTTCTCGACAAAGTGAATCTTGGAACAGAAGCAGATCCGATTTTGGGAACGCAGCATCATTTTCACGAGCTGGCCTCGTTTTACGCAGGTGCTCGCCTTTCAAAGAATGTCTTTTCGGGACTTCGCGACGACAAACAAGATTACAACTACAAATTCCTGGATGATGAGTCGGAAACAACCGTCGAGCCCAAAGTACCGTTTTATTCCGAACTCCTTCCAGCTCAAGGCAACCCGCGACAAAGATTGGCTAAGTGGGTTACTCATCCTGACAACAAACCATTCGCGCGGTCTACCGTCAATCGCATTTGGGCTTTGATGTTTGGACGCCCCTTGGTCGAACCGGTGGACGATATGTCGCTTAACGGTCCGTTCCCCGCCGGCCTCGAAACGCTTGCCGACGATTTCGCAAAGAACCAGTTCAATATGAAAAGGCTGATCAGTCTAATCTGCGAAACAAAAGCTTTCCATCGTGACTCGCGTTCCCCGGAATTTGATGTGACTCAAGAGCACGAAAATAGTTGGGCCGTTTTT
>JANMNK010000791.1:0-4007 GCA_031373875.1 Pirellulaceae bacterium
TATCTTGTCGTCTGCTTCGGGCAAGCCCGCATCCAACGCCCACGTGTACATCGCGGCCGACCGAATTGCCGCGAACCTAATACAAGACGAGGACTTCGTAATTGACTCTCATGGTGAAGTTCTGCGATTGACGAAACTCGGGTTTGATAGGCTGTTCGCGAATAATGCGAATATCCCTGAATCGGGCCTAAACCGTGCTTGGGCAAGCTATGTGGAGCAAGCGCTCAAAGCACGGCATTTATACAAACTGCATGTGCAATACATCGTCGACTCCAAAAAAGAACTGCGAATTGTCGATCAATTGACTGGGCGCATTTTCTCAGATCGTTCTTGGGGAGACGGCCTCATGCAAGCTGTTCAAGCCAAGGAACAGATTGAGATTACCGAAGAAACGACAGCCTTGGCCCGAATCACTCGACAACGCTACCTTCTCAAATACAGGCACCTGTGCGGGATGTCGGGGACGGTGAAACTTGCAGAGCGAGAATTCCTGCAAGTCTATAAGACCGATTGCCTTTGTATTCCAACTCACTTGCCATGCAAACGACTCGTGCATCCGACTCGGTCCTTCATTTCTCTGGAATCCAAAGAACAAGCGATCGTGGCAGATGTTTGTGCGCGGCATCGCACAGGCCAGCCAATTTTGTTGGGTACATCGTCCATTGAATCCAGTCAGCGAATTGCCGACAAGCTAACAACAGCCGGTTTGACGATACAAATTCTCAACGGTTTGCAAAACGCCCAAGAGGCTGCCGTGGTTGCCAATGCTGGACAATTTGGTGCAATTACCGTTGCAACAGGTATGGCAGGGCGGGGTACCGATATTCGATTGTCTCCAGAAAGCAAGTCTGTCGGCGGACTTCACGTCATCGTCACCGAGCCTCAAGAATCGAGGCGTTCGGATAGGCAACTGATTGGACGGTCTGCCCGGCAAGGTGATCCAGGATCTTGCCAATCGTTCGCGTGTCCCGAAGATCGCGTCATTCGAGACTACGGAGATGGACTCAGCGATTCGATGGCCACAATGACAAACAATGGAGGCGAAATCGCAGCCGATTTGGCTTCGCAAATCGAGCAAGCCCAGGTTCGAGCAGAAAATCGACAAGCCACCGTTCGCCGACAACTGTTCGACAAAGACGATTGGCTCGAGTCGGTCATGGACCGCCTGTATTAACGAGTTTCCGAGCGTCCACACGCCTCGTTGCTTGGTGCCTTGGTATCACCACCTTGCGCAAGGTGACCGATTCTCCCGTTCAATCCGCATTTCCTAATCGATGCGATTTTGACGACAAATCTATATCTGACGACGTTCGCATTGCGTTCAGTCTATTTCAGAAAAAATCTGCCCGGTTCTGATGGGCCATATTGGAACTCATCCTACATTTTCGCGGACGAATTCCGTTTGTAGTTGCGAATCTACCGTTCGCGATTATCGAATTCTGCAAACAAGCCAGTTACAGAGCAAGCCATTTTCGACGACTTGCGCTATGTGATTGCCGCGTTAAACTAAGGAACTTACGACCAATGAAACTGATCAAACCCCTTCGCAAAGTTTGCGTTGCATTTCTCCTAATCAGCGCCGTTTCTGCGTGCAACAGCAAGCTTTCTGCGCAAGATATTGAAATAGCCTTGAACGGTTATACGGAACCTTATCGTTCCATCGATGTGGCTTCGGACGAAACGGGGACCATCGATAAGATTTTCGTTCGCGAAGGTGAAACCGTTCAAGCGGGACAGTCTCTCGTTCAGTTGAACAGCAGAATCTTCAACGCACTTCTTGCAATCGCCGAGAGGAACAAAGAAGCGGTTGGCCGGCTTAACGCTGCCGAAGCCGAATTGAAATTGCGCCAAGATCGATTGCGAAAATTGACCGAATTGCGAACGACCGGGGACGCAAGACAAGAAGAAGTCGATCGCGCTCAAACCGAAGTCGCTGTCGCCGAAGCAAATCTACAGACGGCTCACGACGACCAAGTTACTCGACAACTCGAATACGAAAAAATTCAGTCGCAAATCGATCGCCGCACGATTCGTGCTCCTATCGCTGGAGTCGTTGTCAAGCTGCACAAAGAGGTCGGTGAATTCGTAGCTCCCAATGCTCCCGAAGTTATGACCATCGTTCAGATCGATAAACTCCTGGCCAATTTTACATTGCCAACTGTTCAAGCTGACAAACTTCGAGTCGGTGAAAAACTGCCTGTTCAGTTTGTTGGTTCGCATACAACCATTCAATGCGAAGTTGATTTCGTCTCGCCAACGACGGATGCCGAAAGCGATACGGTTCTCGTTCGACTCCTCGTTGAAAACTCGCAAAACCAATTTAGAAGCGGGCAACGCTGCAAACTGGAATCCAACGAAAAGCCACAAAGCACGCAAACTCGTCCTTTAAACTAGACGGCCGTTAACTCCTCCAAAACACGTACGGTTACAACATGTCGACATCAACTGTCAATGTCAACTCTGCTGAAAATCAGCCCGACGCCATATTGCAAAACACTTTGCAGTTACGATCCGTTCAGCGCGAACTAAAGTCGATCGCGCGGACAAGTGAGACGCGGGGAGAGCTACTTGGAAAAATCGCCAAGATCTTACAACAGCATTCGGACGTATCCACGCTCTTATATCTTGAACGGAATAACGCCGACGATCTGACGAAGATTCACCAACTGTTGCCAGTGGACGGTCCCTGCGAAGATCGGCTTCGCCAACAAATGATCATTTCCAGTCATACGGCGATTCGTACGGGTGATTTAGATCTTCGTATCAAGACGAATCCTAACATGTCCATTGCGACAGCACCTGTACTCGCGACGAGAAAATCGAACGACGCCCTAGCTGCAGTATTCGGTAGCGAAACATCGGCCCATCAAATCGTATTGTTGATGCAGTTGCTCTCGACCCAAATTGCAGTTTGGTTCGACCGATCCGAACAGGCTAATGGGTCTTCCTCGCAAGCCCCTGCGCCAGTTCTTTCCGGCTGTGCAGCAATAGCCGAGAGCAATCATCCTGCTGCGATAATACCAGCGACGAACTCGTCGACCTCGGTGAGCAGAACCGAGCTTGAAGCGTCGGCAGCGCTCGACTTAATTCAACAAATCATCACGGCCGATAATTCAGAAGGTGCAACGCAAAGATTGGCAACGGCTTTAGCTGCACATTTAGAGTGCCAACGTGTCGCGGTCGGACTTTGCCCATCACTGAACAAACCTTGCAAATTGTCGACGGTTTCCGATCTCCAACGATTCGACAGCAAATCGGAAATTGCGCGAGCGCTTGAGTCCGCAATGGACGAAGCCATCATGCGCGGCGAAATGGTTGGCTATCCAAACGATTCCGAAGACGGCGCGCATGGGACACTTGCACAAAAACGTCTGTGCTCCACAGGTTCGCACGAAAATTGCATCACCCTCCCCCTGATCACCCCCCAAGGTGTTGCAGTTGGCGCCATTGTGGTTGCTGATGTCAACGACGACGCCAATCGCCGCGTCCAAGTTTTCTTGAACGCAGCCCAGCCTTCGATTTCTATCGCACTGCAAACAGTTCGGTCGATCGAGGGTGACTGGTTTGACAAGACGCTTCGTATCTCACGAAAATTTTGGAAATCTCGCAAAGCCCAAATCGGCGCCGCCTGTATCGCACTTGCTTCGCTTGCCATGCTCTTGCCTGTCCCCTACAAGATTCATTGCGAAAGTGTCGTTGAACCCGTTACCAGACGTTATGTCGCAGCACCATTCGAAGGAACACTCGACAAAACGTTTGCTAAGGCTGGAGATGTCGTGGCAGAGGGTGACCTGTTGGCCAAGATGGACGATCAAGAAATCGAGTGGGAGCGAGCAAGCCTTGTTGCCGACAAGAATCAGGCTCTTAAGAAACGCGACTCAGCCCAAGCATCCCACCATTACTCCGATCAGCAAATTGCGCAACTCGAAGCGGAGCGTATCGAACTCAAAATCAAATTGCTTGATCATCGCTCCAAGCTCCTGGAAATCCGAAGTCCGTTTGCTGGC
>JANMNK010000793.1:0-3886 GCA_031373875.1 Pirellulaceae bacterium
GCTGACAAATACCTCATGGCCGTGGCCGAAGCGGGAGAGATTTATCGTTACATCGGTCAGAAAAAGGGCGAAGGAAATTTTATTGCCGAAGTTTCTATGGACGAAACCGATTCACCCCAAACACCTCCACAACTCTTAGTAATTCTCGCTGCGTTGGCCGATGAGGGAATTCAATTGCAAACTATAGCGCCCAAGTTTACGGGGCGATTTAACAAAGGCGTTGACTACGTTGGTGATCTAGTTCAGTTCGAGCGGGAATCCAACGACGATTTGGCTGTATTACGTTGGGCGGTCGATCGATATGATTTGCCAAAAAACCTCAAGCTAAGCGTGCACAGCGGGAGTGACAAGTTTTCTCTCTATCCGATCATCCGTCGAGCTTTACAGAGAACAGGCGCGGGATTGCATATCAAGACCGCAGGTACGACTTGGTTGGAGGAATTGATTGGTCTGTGCGAATCAGGGCGTGAAGGTACGAACTTCGTCAAACAAATCTATGGTGAAGCCATCGAACACATCGACGAATTATGCGGGCCTTATGCGAGTGTTATCGATATCAACTCAAGCAAGCTTCCCTCCGTCGATCAAGTCGCGACGTGGGACGGTTCGCGAGTTGCTAATACGATTCGGCATATTCCAAATCATCCCGATTTCAATGCCAACGTTCGGCAATTATTGCACGTTGCATTCAAGTTGGCAGCAAAACGTGGAAGCGAGTTCACTGACCTCCTGCAAGCTCATCGGGAAGTCGTTGCGCAGCAAGTGATGGACAACCTATTTCAGCGACACATGCAGCCACTCTTCGGAGGCGTCTGACCTTACGGGCTTTTTGGATTGGTATCGCCTATCTGCATGTACGTGGACCAAAAGATTGGATACGTGCCTTTAACTACATTCGGAGCTCCCGGTTTGAAATCCAAGACCGGCTCCGTGGCCGCGTCCAAATCGGTCGCCCATAAATCAAAAATGCTTCTCTGCAAAGCTTCGCTCGACGGGATGAAATCTAGTTCTTTTTGATAATCGCTTATGACGTGATGGGAGCTGGCGCCACGAACCGGCCATCGGCTAATCAAAATACTCTTCGTACCATTAGCCATCATCGAACACGCCAACAAAAAAGCTTCGTTGGATAACGTCTCATGACCTGCCAATGTCACTCCAGGCATGATCATCTCTCGAGGACCACCAAGCGGCAATACCAACCAGTTCGACAAGGCACCTGATTGCGAAGTCCAGTCGTACGCAAACGGAGCAAACGTCGCTGGATTCTCTAGTTTCTGTTTTGCGGCAACGATGACCCGAGTAGTTTGCAGTCGCGCGCCTTTACTATCTTGCAAATTTTCATCAGCTCTGCCTATCGGAATTTCATGGTTTGTGGGTATGGTGGCTAACAAGTCATCAACAAACTGGCGATTCTGTCGCTCGTCGATGGAAAAGAAACTCTTCTCGGACACCACTAGCAACTTTGTCTTTTGAGGTGGGGAGGGTGTCAAGCATCGCGTTATGAAACCGAGCGAAGGCAAATAGACGATACGTCGTGCACTGATCCAAGGTGCGGGACCTTTGGCGGGATCAAGAGGCAGCATCTCAAATGGCAAGTACCATGCATTTCCTGTCGGCACAATGAACAGTCGTTTGGTCTTGGAAAGGTTTTTCAAAATCTCCTTTGTGAAAAGCGTAGTCAAGAAATCGGCAGAAGTCTTTTCCCACTCCTTTTTTTCCCAAGCTTTATTTGCTTGTGGGTCCTTATCGAAAATCCCAATCTGGCTCAGCAATAATTGGAGCATGGAACTAAACTGATCCGTTGAAATCGACTGCCAGTACTTTTCTTCGGTGCGGCTAATAAAAAATCCGTGCATGTTCCCTTCAGCAGGGAAAATACAAAGTGCCGCGTCGCCTTCACCAAGTTCCTTTCGTAACGCGACAAGATCGACAGCAGGAGGAAAAGCTTGAGCAACCGGCTCGCGTGACAATGCAATTCGCCACATCGCAGCTTCCTGCAGTGCAGACATATTCGCCGTTTGATTCCAAAGCTGATTAAAGTCCTTCGTCCATTTTGTTTTATTGAATTCCATGGGATGCAGTTGAAAGCCCCGAACAGCTTGCTCGATGGACTGACCCAATTGTTGCACGTCCGGATAATCTGCCTTGAGTTTCACCGCGTCCTTTGCAGCGCTTGCGGGCAATAAGTCTCGCTCGGCGTGGAACAACATTCGAATCGACTGAAGGCGACCACCGAGGGGAGTCATCTTATGAAAAAGGTGCCGTTGAGATTGATCGACCAAATTGACGAGTGCCGCTGTATCTTTTTTGCGAAGCAACAATTGGATTGCTGCATCGTAAGCCGTTACTTTGTCCAGCGACAGCCAAGCCAAGCAATCGAGCGGATCAAGTTTCCAATCCGCTTCGTTAGGTTCCGCCAATATCAAACCGACGACGGCAAATGCAGTTTGACGGTCAAACTGCCCGTTGCGAAACAGATTCTCCCAAAGACGGGCTCGAAATATTCGGTGGCTGCTGAAACTGACTGGACTGGCGCTGGTCGCCATCATGATGGCCTGCTCCGAAAACTTCATGGCATCCGGAATGTTATTGCTCGCCGCTGCCATTAACGAAGCCGAATGTAGAAACTGAGCCTCCATTCGAGGTAAATAAACATCTCGAGCGGAACGTATCGCTGTGGCTTCTTTGAATACCGTCGCTGCGGAATCGAGGTCGCCTACGGCAACTTGCGTTTCGATCATGCTTGCCATCGACTGCGCGATCAACATAGCGCTTTTCCCTTTCGCCCAAAGTCCTATTTGGCGAAAAATGGGAATCGCCGTACGGTCGCGTTGCGCAGCAGCGATGGCCGATAAAGTGCGAACGGCTTCGGTCATGTGGTCATATTGCGAGAGCCTTGCAGCAACTACGGTAGATTCTAAGAGAAGCTGCGTGGCAGATGCGAAATCGTTCTTGGAGGCCGCCAAATCTGCTAAGCCAATCAACGCTAGTGCCGTCGTGTTATGGTCCAGCCCGCCTGTTGTCGTTACATAGGACCTGAATATCTTTTCAGCTTGTCCCGATTCGCCTGCGGCAAGCAACGAGTATGCTTGGCAAATTGCCAGACTCGCTTCGACTGGCGGTGAAAGATTTGGTGCAGGTGGTCCAAAGAGCGCTCCAATCGATTGTGTTAGCGGAAACTTAGAAGCCAATGGGCCAAGGATCATCCAACGACGTCGCAGCGCAAAGGCCTGAACGCGTAAAATTTCGAGTGCGTCGATGGTGTATACTTCGCCCGCAGGAATTGCGATTCCCGAAGGCGTCGTCAGGTACAGGCCCGGAAATGTTATCACGATCGGCCAGCGATTCGTGTACGCCGGCAACCGAGTTCCACGAGCACTCGTGTACCAGGAGATTCCTTTCGGTTGCGGCGGAGACAGTTCGCCCACCGCAGGCATTGGTTCCACGGCTCCTAGCCAAGTGGCTTGAGCGATGGACAATTCTAGAGCGGCATCAAACTGTTCTAGCGCGGCGGCCAGGTTACCTTGTTGGTAATAGCACTCGCCCAGCAGGACCATCGAGGGAACAGCATCGATACCACGGCGATTGTTAACTTGACTGCCAAGTCGAATGGTCGCGATAAAATCCTGAATGCCCGCGTTTGTGTTGCCATCGCGAAGCCATTCGCGAGCCATGTAATATTCGGCGCGCGGAAAAACTGGGGCCGGCCGTGGGCGTCGTCATCGACGGCTGCCCGGCCCGCCTGCCGCTGACGGCAGAGGAAATCCAGACCGATCTCGACCGGCGCCGCCCGGGCCAGAGCGATATCACGACTCCGCGCAAGGAGGCCGACAGGGTCGAGATCCTGTCCGGCGTCTTCGAGGGCCTGACGACCGGCGTGCCC
>JANMNK010000811.1:0-9829 GCA_031373875.1 Pirellulaceae bacterium
TGAAACTGTCATTGGCCATGGTGGCACAGGCGTGGTCGCGATGGCATTCGACACTCAGTTACAGCGTCGTGTTGCCATCAAAGTCTTATTTCCGCATTTGGCGGCTAATGGTGCTGCCAAGCAACGTTTTGCTCGCGAAGCACAAGCTGCCGCGACGGTCGTTCATCCGTCGGTTGTTCCGATTCACGCGGTAGACGCGCAGCATGATCCCCCGTTTCTCATTATGGCTTATGTTCCAGGGGGTTCATTGCAACAGCGATTGGATTTGCGTGGAGCTTTGGGTATCGTCGAGATTCTGCGGATTGCATTGCAAGTTTGCGAAGGCCTAGCTGCGGCTCACTCTCAAGGTCTCGTTCACCGTGACGTCAAGCCCGCAAATATTCTTCTCGAGGCTGGAACCGATCGAGTCTTGCTAAGTGATTTTGGTTTAGCCCGAGCGTTGGATGACGCCACGTTAACAGCCAGCGGCTATGTCGCGGGGACGCCTCCTTATATGTCACCCGAACAAGCTCGCGGTGATTTAGTCGACCAACGAAGCGATTTGTTTAGCGTTGGCAGCCTGATGTTTGCTATGGCAACTGGCCGGCCACCGTTTCAAGGCAACTCGCCACTTACAGTTTTGCAGAGAGTATGCAGTCAAGCGACGCCCGCTACTCGGACGGTAAACGAAGACCTTCCTGGATGGTTTGATCGCTTGATCGGTTTGTGTCATGCAAAACAACCCAAAGACAGAATCTCGGACGCTCAGCAATTAGCAGAAATTCTCCGGCAGTGTTTAGCACATGTGCAGCGGCCAAGCGTTTTTCCATTGCCAACTTGCCTGCGAACGCGTTCTTGGCGTCCCTTTGCAATGGCGGCATGCTGCTTGCTGGCGGGCGTTCTGATGGGAATGCTCCCTTCCATGCTCAATCGCACCGGGACAGCTTTGCAGAATACCAATACACAAGGTCGTCAAGTTGCCGGGGAAGGGATAACGCCAGTCCCCACGGTTGAGTTGTGGAAAGTCGACCGCGAAGCTTCGTCGATTCGCGATCGAGTGATCGAAATGGAAACTAGTTTACAGGGAGATTGGTAATGTCAAATTTAGATTGGAGAAATGTGCGGATGAATAACAAACAGAATTTGCTTATGGCGGGGCTTTTCGGAGTCGCGTTGCTCGGGACAGGGCTCGTTGTGTCGATGCGCTTTGCAATTGGTCAAGATCCCGCTCAAAGTGCGGCACCGCCAGTCGCCACGTCTAGCCCAGATACAGTGGTAGTTGCTACTGAAACGATCGCGGGATTTGACCAAGACGTACCGGCTAACGCTTATGAGGAAGCGATAGCAAATGTTGCGCAGGAATACACGTTTTCAAACCAACCGGCAAATACGTTTCAGTTTGTGGGGCCTGGCGGACAACATCCCGCAATTACTACCACTCAATTTACGCATGACGTTCATGGTCCAACACATCGCATTACTTACACTGCGGTAGATCCAAAGGACGCGGAACTCACAAGGAAATCAATTGAAATTGCGATGAAGCTCCAGCGTGACACGAAAGACGAAGCCGCACAGGCTGACTTGAAAAAGGAGCTGAAAGATGTGTTGGCAGAGCAATTTGCTGCACGTCAAGCAACCCGCAAGAAAGAGCTTGCCGATTTGCAGGAACGGGTTTCAAAACTAGAAAAATCGGTTGCTGCACGCGATGAAAATCGCGATGAGATTATTAACAAGCGGATGAACCAACTGTTAAACGAGCCTGATCCCATGGATTGGGAAGCTGGTCCAACACGTCCCATGGGATTTTCCGTCGACCGTTACTTTACTCCAACTCCAGCAATCGCTTCCCAACCCTCAACCCTAGGAAACGTAATGAGTGGTTTTGCCCCGTATGCGCGTCCAAATCCGCCTAACCCACCGATGCGAAAAACAGCAGAAAGTGCTGTGTCTGCAAGTCGCGCTGATCAAGATCCATCGGCAAAGCAATTGATCTTAAAGATTCGCGCACTTGAAGAAACAATCAAGGACCTGCGCGCAGCGAAATCAAACACTAGGCTCAGCCCGTCCAAGGCTGAAATGGAGGCGGCTGAGGCCGCTGCTATGGCAGAAAGAGACGAAGCCGAGGCAGCTTCCGAGGCAGCAGAGAGCTATCGCAAAGCAGCAGTGGATGCACAGCGTGCGGCTGAAAAGCAAACCGATCCCACTGTAAAGCCAAAATCTGGTGGCAGGTAATGTTTGTTCTGGTCCATGTAATTTAGAAGCACCCGATTTTCATCACAAACGGGTGCTTCTTTTTTTATCACGAGTCGCGTTTGATATCGTAAGTGCCAATCTTGCGATACAAGGTAGCCCGACTTATTCCGAGCAGAACCGCAGCTTCGGGCATATTCCACTTGGTGCGTTGTAATGCTTCTCGAATCAAGCGGTTTTCCCAGGCTTCGATGTTGAGCGTTTCTACCGACATTTCTTGGACGTCTTGCAATCCGAAATCGTGAGCCGAAATCTCATCTTCTGCGGCCAGGACAACCGCGCTATCGATTACGTTTCTCAATTGTCTCACGTTCCCAGGCCACTGATAGGAAAGCAGTCGTCGCCGCGCGGTATCGCTCATCGTGAGGTTCGTCCGGCCGTGCATGCGACGGAAGTGATCGAAGAAGTGATCGATCAACAATCCAATATCTTCGGCACGATCTCGTACAGGCGGGATCAACATCTCGAAGACACTTAATCGATAAAACAAATCTTCGCGGAATCTTTTTTCGCGGACAAACTCTTTTAGGTCCCGATTGGTTGCTGCGATGACACGAACATCAACGCGGATTTCTTTGGTAGCACCAACAGGCAAGAACGGGTGGCCTTCGAGAATACGAAGTAGTTTTGCTTGGCCGTCCAGCGTCAATTCGCCGATTTCGTCCAAGAACAAAGTGCCCGTATCCGCTTGCTGGAACCAACCGATATGATCTTTGTCGGCACCTGTAAAGGCACCTTTGCGATGACCAAACAGTTGGCTTTCCATTAACTCGGATGGGATAGCAGCACAATTAACGCTCAGCATCGTTCGGTGTGCACGCGGGCTTGCGCGATGGATCGCGCGAGCAACCAACTCTTTCCCCGAACCGCTCTCGCCACGAATCAGCACACAGCCTGATGCTGACGCCACTCGGGTGATGCGTTGATTGAGTTCTTGCATGGGTCGGCTGTCGCCAATCAGCTCATCAAAGTCGGCACTTTTTTCTACTAAGTGGTCGCGGCTGGCTTGAACAGCTTTTTGATGTTGTGCTCGATTTAATGCGGCGCTAATTACATTCGACGCGGAGACAATGAAATCGAAATCGTACTCAGAGAATTCTTCGTTCTCGCGATAGACGTGAATGGCTCCAATCGTCTTGCCGTTGGAGAGAAGCGGCACGCAAACGGCATCGGCAAACTCCTTGAGCGGTCCGTTGCCAAGGGACTTTTCGTTCTTGATCCAAATCGCATGCGATCGAGTGCAAACCAATTCCGTCAACTTTTTTGCGAGGCGCATGTGCCCCTCGCCGCTTGGTGGAATAATTTGATGAGGCCTCAGATGACCTTCGGAGTCCGACCACAAGATGCCCACAACCGTCGCTTTAGTACGCGCTTTGAGAACCGACAATCCAATGTCCGCAACTTCGGTTGGCTCGTCGATACTCAAGAGGCGGAAAGTCATCTGGTAGAGATCGAGCAGATCCTGTGCTCGCTTGGAGTCGGACAATGCTTTGACGGCAGAGACCGACGTATAATCGTCCGACATGGGGATGTCGTGCACCAACGTCTGCGAAATTACAGGAGCTTCTGAAGTTGCTGCGTCGCTAGAAGACTGATCGACCAGTTCCAATTCGATGTTGCCAATTCGAATGCGGCTGCCTGAGATGAGAACTGCTTCGTCGACTTTGGCTGCATTGACGAAAGTGCCGTTTCGGCTGCCTGCGTCCTTGAGTTGCCATTGGCCTTCGTGAAAACTCACTACGGCGTGAACGCGCGACCACAACGGGTCATTGATTTGCACTTCGCAATCTGTCCCACGCCCCAGTTTGTTTTGTTTGGTTGGGTCCAACGGAAAGCGTTCGCTTTTCTGCTTTCCCCGAGTGACCACCAAAATTGCAGGCATAAAGTTCCTTTCGTTCCAAGCAAAATCTTAAATTGAGATTTCTCATTCAGCCACCCGAAATGCGTTGGTTATGGCGTATGAATGAGAAACTTCGAAAGAAAGTAGGGGTTAAATGGCTGCAATGGCGTTTAACACATCGATCAGAGGTGTTTTGAAATCGGTTTAGGCGATTTCGAAGGATGATCGATGACACTACAATCAAAAGGAATTCGCTTGGAAAAATAGTAGTCTGAAGAAAACGAACGTCATTCATCACGTGACGCTCGTTTAGCTTGCTGGCGACGAGGCATATAACTCCCGCGGCAATGGATTACGGCAGGTATGTTGTACTTGGTGCGCGACTATTGTTCGGGCCGGCAGGTTTCTCAGAATGTGCCGCCTGAGTATAAGTGTTGCTGATTTAATGCCGTATGGCATTAAAGTGGGCAGACCCGCTTTATGTTTGCAAAGTGAGACTTGGGCGGACCGAGTGATGTTTGCCTGAGATTGATCGAATTTTCGGGAGATGAAAGTAGAACGCTTTGGCAGAATTGGAAACGACGCCGCAAGACTATCACTTGGACCCCGATGTGGGGCTGATGCTACGCGTCTGTAATGACGACGCGGCCGCATTTGAACAACTAGTCGATCGATACAAGAACCGAGTTTTGCGCATCATGCAGTCGTGGACCGGGTCCGTTGATCATGCTGAGGATTTAGCCCAAGAAGTTTTCCTTCGCGTATATCGATCCCGCAAGTCGTACAAGCCGACCGCCAAATTTTCGACTTGGCTTTTCAAGATTGCCAACAACGTCGCCAGCAATGCTGTCCGAGACCGCTCACGTCGCAAAGAGTATCAGATATCCCAAGGCAACAATGTATCGACATCGGGAATGATCATCGAGAATATCGCGCTTGCTGGCAGCGGCAGCATGCCGACTCGCAAGCTCGACAAAACAGAACGTGCCGCGATGGTGCAACAAGCCGTCAATGCACTTGGCGAAAGACAACGAATGGCGTTGCTCCTATGCAAGTTCGAAGGGTTAAGCTACCAAGAAATCGCCGACTCGATGGAATTATCGGTTAAAGCCGTGAAGTCCTTGCTAAGTCGCGCGAGAGCGAATTTGAAATTGTTGTTGATGCCCTACATGGAGGACGGCCACGTGCCTCATACCGAGGCCCGCGTTCCGGATTTGGAGAGCGATGACATCGATGAGTAAAAATCTATCATTAAGGAGTGGCTACGTCAGTTTGCCGTTCGCCCAAAACCTATGGTCGCGTATTGAACGGGGATCGATGAACATAAGGAAATCCCATGTCGATTGAACGTGCAAAAACGGATGAGGACGATCTATTGACGGCCTACCTCGACAACGAGTTATCCGAGCCGGAGATGGAGCGTTTTCGGGCTCGGCTTGTGCAAGATGACGATTTGAGAAAGCGCCTCGCTGAGTTGCAGAGGGCTTGGGATTTATTGGATGACCTGCCAGATCCGTTTGCTGATCACGCTTTCACAAAGAGCACCTTGGAATTGGTCACGGCCAGTATCGTCGCAGGAAACGAATTGGCCAAACCGAACTTGCAACGATCGACATGGAGCGGCCTCGCTTGCTATTGGCCGTTTGGGCTAGTCATTGGTCTAGCACTCGCGGGATTGATGCTCGGTTTCGCGTACCGAATTTACAACGACCGATCCGAGTTGCGAAGCATTGAACTGGTTGCAAATTATCAAGGTCTGAAAGTTCTCTCTCAGTTATCCAAAGGCAACTTGGACATTCAGCAATTAGTGGATCGCGTAACGAGCATTCCGGATTGGGAGCGATTGGCGGATGCTGTTCACAAGGCGCGCATGTTGCCAACGGTTCCAAAAGAATTGAGCGTTCGACGAGCTTGGCTGCAGGGGCTCACCGTCGAACAGCAAGCTATGATTTGGCGGAACGATAGAGATTACCATCACGCGGATCGCAGCGACATTCAAAAACTGACTCTGATCAATAAGCGATTGGCATCCACAACGGATTTGGAAGTCACGGATCGGGTTCTCAACGTCGTCGCGGCCGTCGTCGATGCCCTGCCTGATAACGAACGTTCGATTTTGGGTTCACTACCCGAATCGGAGCGATTGCAACGCATTCGCGAATTGTGTTGCTTGTCATTGGCGGATTGGTATGCGGTCCAATTTGAAAGCATGAATCCGGATGAATTGGTCCAACAAGAATATCAAGCTATCGTTTCGTGGTTCGAGGCCTTGCCGCCCGTGGTTCGCGAGACTTTTGCTCGCAATATTTTGTTTCGAAGGAATACGTTCGCCTTTGAAGAATCATTGATTCAGAATTTGTCGCCGTCCCCGCGAAGCTGGTTCTTGACACTAAAGGAAAAAGAACGCGAAGCGATGGCCGTGAAATGGGCCTTTGCTATACTTCGCTCCGAAACAACGGGGCAGTATCCGGAAAGCACGTTGTATCAGTTTTATCTTGACAAAGATCCCAGCGTTCAAGAGAGTTTGGATCTGCTCTCCCCTACCGATTTGAACAATCAACTTTCACGCGAACTTTTCAGACCGAGAAGGACTCAGAACAATCAAGGCGAGCGACGAACGCCGCGGGATAAATGACCGGTATTGCCGATACAAAGGGAGTTTTGGGGTAAATCGCTTTATAAAAGCCGTCAATTTATTGGGTATGCGGCATTGCATCCCTTTGTGAATTTGGCAAAATGTCACGAACCGGAGAGGTGGCTGAGTGGTCGAAAGCACCGGTTTGCTAAATCGGCGTAGGGGTAACACTCTACCGCAGGTTCGAATCCTGTCCTCTCCGCTCAAAAACCCTGGTTTTTCCAGGGTTTTTTGCATTCCTGGCCAGTTCCTTTGGCTTTTTTGTTGCTCCGTGCCGCTCCATGCCTGCACGTGCTGCGTCGTCTTGTGCGTCGCGCACCCCCTAAGTGAGTCGTCAAATGAGTCGTTTCGGTCGTCGAAGTGGAGGTGGTAGGATTCGAACTTTGGGCGGAATTGAAGGCGATCGGGCTTCTTGAATATCGTGTTAATGAATTGGTCTCCAGGCTTCTCATGACAGTCCGACTCGCCACCACGTCGTCATCTCCCTGGATCGCACCGGCATCTTTAAAGTGTTAGTCAGGTTTTTGCGGGTCCGCTCGTCGTTCGCCATACCAAATGTCCAGACCCTCTCGCTGTCGCACCGACTTCAAACCACCGAGAACCAGCGTTGTCAAGAAGACCAGAATTTCACGAGCCGAATAGGCCCGCAATTTACGGCCCGAGGTCGTCACGTACTCGCGAAGAATGACAAACCGTCCCTGCCGACTGAGCGATCGACTCATGGCAGCCTCTTCCGCTCCAAACATCGATTCATCGAACCCGCCGACGGCGACAAACGCATCTCGCGTACAGAAGAGGAAGCAGCCTGCCGCAAAACCGAGCTGACGATAAAGTGGGATCGCCGTCGCCAGGAGGACGCGCGCGTAAATAGGGACGAATCCGTCAAATCTAGTAACACATCCGCCACCTACAGCACCCTTGCGCATCGCCGCAACCGCTGCGAGAACGGCAGCATCAGTGACCACTGTATCGGCGTCAACGAAGATCAGGATCTCACCGGTCGCGGCTTTCGCCCCGGCATTCCTTGTTGCGGCAATCTGCCGGTGATTCACGGAGACTACTCGGGATCCTTGCTCACTGGCAATCTCCGCAGTTCGATCGGTAGACGCGTCATCGGCCACAACGACCTCGAATGGTTCACCAAGCGCCTGCCCTGCTTGATTCAGCGCGCGGAGGGTGCAGCCCAGTAGTTGCTCTTCGTTGTATGCGGGAACCACGAATGAAATCACTGTGACTCCCTCTGTCGACTCGATTCACCTAGCCCGAGCAGTTGACTCAACGCAAGTCAAAACGGCTGATCGAGGGCTTGACTGCAATCGTTTGTTCGCCGTCCTGTGGAACCAATAATCGCTGCTATGGAAACGTCGCTTTGACGGTCTTCGCGACCACATGGCCCAAGGGCGTCAGCCGATAGGCCGGACGCCCGTCGGGTTGCGCGCCAGCTACTGCAATGACTTGTTTGTCCATGAGGCGGCTTATGTACATGGTCTGGAACACGTCGATCCCACCTACATTGAAGCCTCCACCCCCTTGCTGATAGAAAGTGGCACCCGGGGCGATATCGGCAACCTGTTTCAGAATCTGTACCTCCCCTTGATTCAGTGTTGCGATTGTCAACTGGACTCGTGCATCCAATACGTGGTTCTGCTCTGAGAGTCTTTCTACCAGCGCACTTCGAATAGATTCTCTGGCGGCAACTACATCGGAGAAGTCGACCGTCATGTGAGGGATTGTGCTCACGTCGAAAAGGAACCGATCCTGATCCCCCCTAATGAGCAGGACTTCAGAAGGCTAGCGGCAAGCAAGTGCTACACCAACTTCGTACATGACGTTGCCGTTGCGGAAGGGATAGCCGCTGGCCGCATCCTTGCCAACGGATGAAACATCCGCAAGCACAAGCTGCGAATGTGCGATGCCATCTACGATGTCAGTCAGAATGGAGTCGCCTGACTTTGATAAGTCTACGCGGTAGGGGCTGAGGCGCACCGGTCCGAGAGGAATCGCGGCTATTGCAGGAGCAATAATCTGATCGAACCGCTTTGCATAGGCGTCTGCGAAGCTCATCGCGACGAAAACCTGCGGCCGGAGTTCAAGCCGCCAAAATGTCTTCAGAAACGCTTGTGGATGCATCCGCACGTCCTCTTCATCGTATTCACCTCGGCTAAGCAAGTGAGAACAACGGTCGTGAATCGAAGTGCAGTCCTGACGTAATCGTAAGCCAGTTCACGGCAGATGTCAATTTCAGTGGCAAATAGACCCAGGCTCAGCGACCCGGCCTGCGGGACCCGTGGATTGCTACCAAAGCGCAATGGCCGCGTTCGCTGCATCGCATGGTTAGCCGCAGGAATGCGCTTGCCCCAGGAAGATCGGTATGGGGCACTGCAGGGCAGTTTTTCGGTTTTATAAAGAAACCCCGCTCGGACGCATCTCTGTAGAACGCATCCAAAGATCTCGAACGCCTCGTCGAGGATCGGACGCAGTTCAGGGAAGATCGGGCAACTGCGAATGCCACGACCTTCGTGGTGTTCGACGTTGCCTTAAAACCAATCCTGTACTGTCAATCCTGCAACCCGTGAGAACTCCGAAACATTGTTCGTTACCAGAACAAAGCCATGGCGAAGGCAGATTGCCGCGATTTGAAGATCCTAGGAGCCGATGACTTGCCCTTGCAGTTCCAAATTGTGTCGTATTGTTGCGTAGAAATTTGCATCTACTTCGTCGAATGGGAAACATGGAAAAGGAGCGAGCATTGTCTTAACCGATTCGGTAAAGCGCCTTGCTCGGGGCGTTCGAAGACTTCGTTCGCAAAAGCACCCGCAGTACTCTCAAAATACCCATTAGGCCATCCATCGTTTTTGACGATAACCCTAGGCTCAAACTCGACTTCCACTTTCTCGGGTAGATCGACGGGTTCCACGGGCCGAAAGATCCCGTTCTCGAACACTGCATGGATGGTTTTAGTCATGGTTTCAAAGACCTTGCTCATTTCGCAGTTGCGGATTTGATACGGAATAGCAGCCGAGGATGATTGCCACGCGGATGCGCGTTCCACCGACCACGGGTTGCCCTCCACAGCGGGCAGGATCTTGTTCAATGTTGCGAAAATCCAGCTTCGGCATGGC
>JANMNK010000826.1:0-1596 GCA_031373875.1 Pirellulaceae bacterium
AAGAAAAGCCATTGCAAGTTCCCGATCACTGCTTGCCATTCGGGGAAAGACTTGGCTGCGCTTTTGTCGCGAGCGAGTCATTATTGGTATTCATCTGGGCTAGGTACCAAAGCGATCGACAGAAGATGAATATTGCTATGCGGTGCCAAAAGCATTCTGTCACCCTGCAGCCAAGGTTCAATGCACTGCTGTAAAACTGTTGGACGAAGGGTTATGCCGCCAACAATTTTCGGGCTTTGGGTTTGGCTTTGTAGCGGCGGCCACCGGAGCGGGAGCGGTGGGAGTCGATCTCTTGGGGCTTGCCGGCCACGGTCATGAACAATCGACCGAATTCCTTCACCAGCTCGCACCAGACTTCGCCACTAATACCAAGCCGCTCAAAGATCGGTTTCGCGGACTTGGGCGTTGAGCCACGCTTACCGTTCCTTATCTGCCGGGCCGTCCAATCGAGCAGTTCAAGATACGCTGCCGTAGGAATCGGCAGGAAACACTTGTCGCTTGCCCGGCAACCGCGACGATTGCAACGAGGCCCTGTCGCATCGCGGCGTTCGTTAATCTCGATCGGTGCAAGATGTTCGTCAAGCCGCTTCGCATTGGATGGCATCGTGGAAAAATCGCTAGCGTTGAGGAATGTGGGGCTGTCAAGCGAATCTAAATGATCGACGCTCATGAAAGTGGCCTCCTGCCGTTTCTTGATTAGGACTTTAGCACCCAAATCAGGGCAGGTTGGCCGCTTTTTGTTTACCCCTATTTCCTCACTTCCCAATCCACCTTCGCGGACCGTCGGTCGCACCCATCCTGAACCATCCTACAGTAGTTCTTGCAGACAATATTTGCGGTTTGATTGCGCTCTTAACGTATCCCCTCCATTTGTCCCGATTCGCATATTTGCAGCCAGCGACCGGCGAAGCCCAGCGACGTAGGCCTTTTGCTCCGTATAATCGACGATAACATTGGTTAGGTAGATAACGCGTTTCAAGCTTTGCTGAAAACCATTTGAGCGGGCTTGGATGATAAAGCAGCGTTGCATTTTGGAGCAATGATTATGACTCAATCACTAATACAAGTTGGTCATCCAGCACCAAAATTTACTCTCGAAGCGATTGGTCCCGAATTGGGCGAGTTCACGGTTAGATTGGATGACTATCAAGGCAGTTGGTTGGCGTTGCTTTTTTACCCGCGAGATTTTTCCTTCGTTTGCCCGACCGAGTTGACTGCGTTCAGTGCGCGGTTACAGTCCTTCCAGCAACTTAACTGTGCGGTGTTAGGCGTGAGTATTGACTCGCCACAATCACATCGTGAGTGGATGCAAACGCCAGCTTCGCAAGGTGGCGTGCGTGGTTTGCGATTCGCGTTGGCATCCGACGAAGATGGACAAGTCTGTAAACGCTACCATGTTTGGCGCGACGGAGTCGATCTTCCCAATCGCGGCATGTTTTTGATCGACCCAAACGGCGTAACTGCTCAATAAAGTAACGGGATTGGTCTTTACACGGATGATCGTTTTCGCGCTCTCTATGGCGGATGAGCGATCAAGATCCTGAATTGACTAAGCCCGTTTGCATCGCGGGCGTCGAAATTCCTGCCGAACACCAG
>JANMNK010000829.1:0-3808 GCA_031373875.1 Pirellulaceae bacterium
CGAAACGTTGGAAATTTTACAGCGCACGATGTTCGAATCTTTGACCGTGTACCGCGAGGTACTCGGTTGGTTCGAACGACACCACAAGCATCGCCAAGTTACGATGGATCGCTCGTCTGGAACCTTGGCGAATTGCCAACAGGTGCCGAGCAAACAATATCCATTGAGCTTATTCCTGAAGTCGAAGGTGAAATTGGAAGCGTGGCGAATGTAACCTTCAACGCACTTGCCTCCGTTCGTACGGTTAGCACTTTGCCTCGATTGGAAATAACCCAGAAAGCAGATCCATCGGTGCTTTTGGGAGAAAAAGTATTAGTCCATATCCAGGTCACCAATACGGGTACTGGTACTGCACGCAACGTGACGGTCGAGGAAGATGTGCCTCCTGGTCTGAGACATCCCTTGGGACCTGCACTTGGTCTCGACCCGTTTGATCTGGCACCGGGTCAAGTTCGTACGATTGATTTGGAACTGATCGCTGCAGAGCCGGGCTTGGTCCAAAACCAAATTCGAGCGACCTCCAGCAATGCACAAGCAGTCGAAGCGACTTCGGAAATTCAAGTAGTCGCACCTCAGATCAAACTGTTTGCCACGGGACCGAAACTTCGTTACTTGGAACGACAAGCAAACTATAAAATCACCGTTACAAACAACGGTACTGCGACGGCACGAAACGTTGACTTGATCGCATATCTTCCGCGAGGAATGCAATTTAATAGTGCAGCCGATCAAGGCGAGTACTTGTCCGAACAACACGCGACCGCTTGGAATCTTGAGGAACTAGCGCCAGGAGCCACCGCGACCACCGATTTGACAGTCATGCCAATCGAAGAGGGCGAGTTTGTGTTGCGATTGCAATGCCAAGCAGACGGCATTCAAGCTGAGCCGTTCGAAAAACCTGTACGCGTCGACGGCCAGAGCGAGTTGTCGTTCTCGATTGAAGATGAAAACGATCCGATCGAAACCGATGGTCAGACAACGTACGTTATCAAACTGAGCAACGTCGGCACCCGTGCTGATCAAAACGTTCAAGTCGCTCTCGAATTGCCCAACGGTGCCACCGTGGTCAACGTTCGAGCACCCGTCGGAAATAGTCAGTCGGGTAGCCGTGTGATTTTTGAACCCATCCCCGAGATGAAAGCCAAAGATCAATTGGTTTATCAAATCACAGTCAAATTGCCCACCGAAGGCACTCAAGTCGCGCGTGCGTTCGTCAAGAGTCAGGTTCGACAGACTCCCGTGGTCAAAGAAGAAAGCACCCAAGTCTACTTGGATCGTTAAACGGCTACCTTACTTCGGTTCTGGCCAATTCAGTTTCTCATGAAGAAACTGATAGGTGCCTTTTCCATTAACAGTGTGCGGACCCACGAACCATTCGATTCGTGACCGCTCAGGAATTTTGAGTTTGGCCGAGTACAAGTGCTGGACTTTGGCATATTCGAGTCCCACACGCTCATCTGGCGCAACGCCATCGAAATGCCCCCGCTCCACCATAAATGGACGAGGTGCAATCAATGTCGCCATTTCCGCATAGTTGAACTTGGGACCAAGATCGAATTCGAATATCTCGTACTCCATGGTCCAAACGTAACTATATGGGCTTAGTGTCGACGTGTTTTTCCACACCCAATCGTTGAAGTCGGCGGAGCAAATCGACAGACAGTATTCCGGAACGAGGGGTGGGATTCGCATGGCGCTCTTGCCACCGTACGACAAACCATAGAATGCGATTCGTTCTTTGTCCACAATTGGCAGTCCCGCCAGCCACTTTGCAATCTGTTGGTGTTGCGGAACGATTGTTGAAAAAAGTGTTCTGCCCAGTGGATTGCTTTTGCGCTGCAACGTTCGGAATCGATCTCGAAAGATATACAAATTCTGCGGAGCGAATACTACGAAGCCACGTTCAGCAAGTTTCGCGGCCACGTCGTGATAGGCATCGTGGTTTCCCTGAATCACGTCCTGAGGCCGACCTTCGAGTCCATGTTGAAAAACAACACAAGGTCGTCGTTCGTCCGGTTTGATGTCCTTGGGAACGAGCAAGACTCCATAAGCGATTACATCGGGGAAAACATCCATTACCACTTCGTACCCCTTCCATTTCGCTTCGTCGTAGGCTAAACGCGATCTAGGTTGAGGTGGTAGCATGGCATCATCCCATTCGCCGATTATTTCGCGTTTGAAAGTTTCGCGATAAGGCTCGACGGATTTTTGAAAAGTCTCGATCGACGAGGTATCAAGATTCTTCCAGTAGTCGCCGCGATCGTAATGCATTCGCTCAAGTAGTCGTTGAGTAAAGCTGTCCCATTTCTTAAGAGTCGCCGTACGGCGCTCCGTTTGCCTCCGTTGTAGTGCATCTTGCTGAAGGTCGAATTGCAAAGTAACTTTCTTGGCGGTAATGCCAATTTGTTGCAATGCAAGTTCGAGTGCGGGAGTTGATGGCCCCGCTAACTCGCTTGTGGCACCGCTTAGAAAAGAAACGTTTTTTTCGAGCTTCCATGGGGCAAGGAGTTTTTGGCAAAGCTGAAATTCAGCAAGCGATTTTGGGGCGTCTGGTCCTTCGAGTTTGCCCGGCGCGCCACCCTGCCCATCGATCACAACGGACGGCCCGGGTACGGGATCGATGACTAATCGACGGGGAGCGACCATGGAAGCAAGTTGTGCATCGCCAAATTTCAATAGCTGCCCAAATACGTTTCGATGAATCGGCTCGTCCCACACATTTTCACGTGGGCCAAAGTGGCCGCTCACGCAGGTCGCGTCGATTCTTTTATCCATGGCTGCTGCGTGCAACGCCACCCATCCGCCTTCGCCCCAGCCGACAACTAATACGGGCAAGTCCGGATTAATCGATTTGCAGTAGTCAATGGCTGCGAGCGTTTCTTGAACTTGATAGCCTAGTAAATGACGACCTAGCTCAAAGGCGCTGCGATACAAAAACTCCTGATCGGTCATGACGGCACTGCCACGCCGCGCTTCTCGTGTCCGGCTAGCGACACTCGGCACAAATACGCGACCACCCTGAGTCGCAAGATACGTTGCTGTGGCAAAATCTTTATTCGACCAGCCGACCAGCGACTCCGGGCTCTGACCTGCATCCGGAATAACAATCGCAAAGAAGTCAGCAGCAACCGCCTTGGGCTGCACTAACAGTCCTTCTGCATCGACTCCATCCATTACGCTCCATCGAACGTCGGAAGCTTCCCAAGTTTCCCCGGATGCGATCTCCATGTTGACCTGTTGTTTGTAGAGTCGGACCGGTGTTACTCGCGCGTCCCGCATGCCAATGCGATATCCCAATTCGACACGCAGATTGTCCATGATCGTACCGTAGTCGGCCTTTTCTTCCGGAGAAAATTTTGGCCAAGCTTTCATACGCTCCTCGGTTGATTCGCTCAGTTTTTTCAGCAAGAAGCGATCCACGCCATCGACTAGTTGCGACGTGATATCGCCTTCGAGCGTCAACGCTTGAGTACCTGCAAAAGGCTCCGGTTTCGCGTTTTGTGCAGGCGTCAAATGTCTTTCTGCGAATGCAACGACCAGCAGGCTGCAGCTTAACATGAAGAAATAATTGCGCATCATCGTATTCTCAATCGTTTGATAGAAATGAAATGGAGCGAACTCGACTCATCAGTTTGTTTCACGAATCGCCTCTGCTGGCACAGCCGAGTGTGCTTATCGCGATAAAGTTTGTTTTGACTCGCCAAGTGCTGGCGATCGACGACATAAATATGGTCCGGAGTTTACGTTCTCGACGCTCATGTTCCGTCGTCAAGCGGTTGTGAGCTGCGTAAGTAAGCGAACAAATCAC
>JANMNK010000833.1:0-2289 GCA_031373875.1 Pirellulaceae bacterium
ACCGGACTGTCGATCCGGAGGTTGCGGGTTCGAGCCCCGTCGGCCTCGTTCAAGGAAACCCTTGGCGTTCGAAATGAATGCCAAGGGTTTTTTCGTTGAATAACGTTGAATGGATCAACACGAGAGAAGCAATACTCTTACTTCCCTCGACCGCGAATAACGGCATCATCGAGTTTGGAGATTGTGAATTCGCTAAAATACCACGAAGTACGTACCGCTACCGTAGAACCAGAATAAGCGAATCGATAAGGGAAAAAGGTGGGTGCAATACAATCACTGCCAATGAGCGCGGTTATCGAAGAAATAGTATCTCGCTTTGGTGTCAGAACATTCATCGAGACAGGAACTTTCCAAGGGACCGCTTCGCAATGGGCCGCAACGTTGTTCGCACAAGTGCTAACGATCGAGATGAACTCACAGTTCTTTGCCGAAGCCGGAAGCAATCTGAACGGGCTGCCAAATGTAGAAATGTATCTTGGGGATTCGGCCAAGTTGTTGAGCGAGCTTGTACCGGAAATGATGGAGCCGTGCGTTTTTTGGCTCGATGCTCATTCGGGCGGCGGTAACTTTGGCAACGAAGATTATTGCCCGCTATTAGCTGAACTCGACGCTATCAATCAATCCGCTTGCCCGCATTTTATCATCATCGACGACGCGCGTGCTTTTGTGGCGCCGGTTCCGAAACCATTCGATTGGCGATGCTGGCCACCAATCGACGTAGTGATTCGGTCCCTGCAAATGAAATTTCCGTATCATATCGCAATCTTGAATGATGCAATCATCGCAATACCGCCAGATCACCGAGATTTTTTTGCACACATGTCGACCGTGCTTCGCCCGTCGATTTGATGATCGAGTCGCAGCCCCAAAAAACATTCGACAATCAAGTCGCGAATTGTGATGAGTCGCCAGCGAATCACGCTTCTCGATGCTAAGTTCAAGCATTCATGATCGCATTTGTTAGCACAGTGAATGTGTGCAAGTCTGAAGACACTATCGAATTCCAAACAAGGTGAATAATGCATACCGTGACTCCGAAACTGAATGCTATTTGCATGTTCATTATTTCTACAACGGTCGTCACGTCGCTTACGGTGGGATGCGGTCGACGCATCAATCGTGTTGCGGAAGTTTCGGCAAACACGAGTGGCGTGACCGTTACCGAGATGCCAAACAAAGTGGACTTGGCAAAGGATTGGCCTGGGTGGCGTGGTCCTCATGGAAATGGTGTTGCCAACAGCGCGCGAGCACCCCAAGAATGGAGTCAAGACAAAGGTATCGTGTGGCAGGCGATAATTCCGGGGCGCGGGCATTCGTCGCCCATTGTTGTTGGCAATCAAGTTTTCGTAGCCACAGCACTGGATCAAAGCCAACAGCAAATCGTTGTCGCATTCGATAGGAAAACAGGAAAAGAGAATTGGCAGAGTGTGATTCATTCGGGCTCGTTTCCATCGGAACGCGAACTTCACCGCAAATCAACCAATGCCAATGGCACGATCGCGTGCGATGGCGAAAGACTTTACTGTGCTTTTCTGAATGGTGGCTCGATCGTTGTTTCCTGTATTGATACAGCAGGCAAGCCCGTTTGGTCGGAGCAAGTCGGCGGCTTTAGCTCTAAATTCGGGTACGCCCCTTCGCCGATCCTATACAAGTCACTGGTCATTGTCGCAGCAGATAATCAAGGCGGAGGTTCGATCGCCGCACTGGATCGCTTGACCGGCAAGATTGCTTGGCGAAAATCGCGACCCGCCATTTCGACCTACTCATCGCCGATTGTCGCGCATGTCGCCGGAAAAGATCAGCTCCTCATTAGTGGTTGCCGCCAAGTCTGTAGCTTGGACCCGACGACTGGTGAAGAATTG
This sequence comes from Pirellulaceae bacterium, assembly GCA_031373875.1. Taxonomy (GTDB): domain Bacteria; phylum Planctomycetota; class Planctomycetia; order Pirellulales; family Pirellulaceae; genus JANMGV01. Next base: position 1,863 of record JANMNK010000833.1, read on the forward strand.
TGGTCCTGCCCCGGTACAGCCGAAGCTACTTGCGGAACCGTTGTCTGGAACGAAGACTGCGTTTTTGCCAGCGGGGGTTACCCAGACAAACAGACGTTGTGTGTAAAAGCCGACGGCAGCAAACAAGTTGTTTGGAGCAATTCGTCGCGGTGCTATGAACCCTCGATGCTGCTCGTCAAGCAACTTTTATTTGCTGTCACCGACGACGGCATTGCGACGTGTTGGGACTCATCAACGGGCGAACAGAATTGGAAACAGCGTTTAGGCGGGAATTTTAGTGCCTCGCCGGTCGCTTGCGGTGACTTGATATACGCATCTGCCGACAACGGAATGACGACAGTCTTTAAAGCTTCGTCGGCGGGGCTTGAAATTGTCGCCAAGAACACTCTGGGCGACGATTGCTTTGCCAGCCCGGCTGTCTGCGACG
>JANMNK010000841.1:0-14977 GCA_031373875.1 Pirellulaceae bacterium
GTCGATTCCCCCAATTTAAATGGCGGCGGAATAGGCGTTGAGGTAACTAGCGGTGGAACAGCCTCGGACATATTGGAGATTAGAACAAGTGCAAACTTGACCAAGAGTGGCGCCGATTTGCTGTATCTTGGAAACGTTATAGGCACATTCCAAGAAGGAACGGGCCTCACTCCGCTGCTCGTGTCTGCCAACAGCAATATGACACCGACGATTGCCGGTATTGTTTTGCGAAGTTTGCAATACCGCAACACATCAAACAACCCGACACCAACGCGTACTATTCAAGTCGAAGTTCATGATGGAAGTTTGAACAACTTCTATAGTAAAGTGATCAACGTGACGCCGGTCAATGATCGCCCAGTTGTTAACAACTTCGGCTCGGCGATTACGTACGTTGAAAACGCCATTAATCCAGTTGCGATTACAGGCGGCACCGCCTCGGTTTCGGATCCGGATTCGGCTGATTTCGACACGGGACAACTAAAGATACTCTACACGGCAGGCGGATCGGCATCCGATCGACTTGCTATTCGAAGTGTTGGGAATCTCTCGGTTGTCGGAAACCAAGTGTTCTTCTCATCCGTTCTCATTGGGACGTTTGTTGGAGGCGTTGGAACCGCACCGTTGATTGTCACCCTCAACGCCAATGCCGTGGCAGGTAACGTTGCGACCATCCTGCGAAACGTCATGTACAACAATGTGTCCGATAATCCAACAGCTACGCGAACTATCTCCGTTCAACTCAATGACGGAGACGGTGCTCAGAGCCTGGCTGTAACCAAGACCATTAACGTGACGCCTGTCAACGACGCACCTGTTCTCGGTGGTATCCCTGGCACGTCGGTTCCCTATACGATGAACTCGGTAACACCTGTAACATTGGCCAGCGCCGCGACATTGACTGATGTCGACAGCGCGAACTTTGATTTAGGCAAACTAACGGTTCAAGTGACATCGGGTAATCAATCTTCGGATCGTCTCGAGATTAGCGGCGCGACCTTTACCATCTCGGGCAGTAATCTGCTGCGGCTTGGCGTTCCTATCGGTACGGTCAATGCCAGCGGCGGTGTCGGCTTGACGAAATTGGAATTCACATTCAATGCGACTGCGACTCCAAGCTACGTTCAAGCATTGATTCGCACGATCAAATTCCGAACGGTCGGAAGTGTATCGAATGCTGACCGGGTAGTATCGTTCACCGTACGAGACGGCGATGGTGGTGTGAGCGCTACTGTAAACCGAACGGTTGACGTCAGTTAGTTTTGACTGGTTGTTCTGCAAAGAATAGCCAAAATTCAATTTGTCCTAGACTGCCCCAATCAAGCCGTTCATTCGGTTTGATTGGGGCTTTTTTCGTTGACACTTCTCGTTAATCTCTGGTGCTTCGAACGACAAAATGCCAGAATAGTAAGCATTTGCGTGCTGGATTCCGGCTCCCGATCGAGTACGAGTAAGAGTACCGTTTCGCTGAGTATGTGTACGATTTTGATACGACCGATACCGCCGATCAGCGAGAAGTCTCATTTTTTTCCCACGCGAGTCCAACCCTCCCCTAATCAAAATCCGACATAGACGATCCAGCCAAACGGATGTGCAAACCATTTGCCGCTTGACTGCTGTTATTCTATTTTTTGTGTTGACAGCACAGTCACATTTCCATGAAGTGCAGCGAACGAAACAAGCAACTCCCTGGACCGATTTTCACGTCCACGCATTTCGGCTTGTTGCCAGCGATGAGAAACGCCAAGATCGCATTATTGCTATCAATTTGCAATCAATAAGTCTGGCCGACAGCCGACACAGAAAATCGCGATTGGCGATTTTGCAAATCAGTCTGATATTGCAATCCTACCCTTCATTCGATAGGGTCCGCACACAGCATCACTTTCAAGCGAATAAGAGTGCTATGAATACGGATTAAATTTATGCTAAAAGCAGTTTACGAAGATCTTTCAGAAGTAGAGACCGGCGTAGAATCGGACTCCTTCGGCATTTCATTTACATTGGCTAGTGTATTGATCGCGTTGCCATTTTACTGGGTGAATCTTCCCGGTACGCAGCTCTCCATCCTCAATTTTGCGATTGCGATTTTCGCAACTGTAAGTTTTTTGCGTCCCGTTCAATTCATTCGAAACCTTATTGAATTTTGGTACTCTGCAAAACTATTTCATCTGCTCTATCTGTCGTACGTTTTCGTTTGTGTTGTCTCCGCAGTTGCTAGACCAGACTTTATTTCGCATGCAGGTAATGTCTTGCGAATTCCATTTTTCTTTATTTGCTATTTATTATTCGGCTCTTCGCTCATCCGCCTATCCGCTGCGCGCATTCGTCGAACGGTTTTGATATCAACGTTGGCTGGAGTATGTCTTCTCGTTGGTTACTCCGAATATGTCTTTCGCTCAATTGGCACGAGCTTACTCGCCGAGGTTCGGAATTCGTTTAGCGGAAAAGGATCAACGGCATCTGTTGCGTTTGTCCGCGTCATTATTAATTACGCCAACGGTGAAGTAAATCTTGACCGAAACGCGGATTCGTTGCTTGGCACGGCACGAAATGCGATCGCAGCTATATTAACGTTCTATGGTTTTGTCACTTTGACGAGCCTACGTAAATCAAACGTAGGCTGGTATTTTTCAATTCTAAGTGCCTCGTTGACGGTGATTTTGAGCTGTTGTCTCATTCTGCTTTTGATGAGCCGTTCGAATCTCATAGCACTTTTGATCGGCGTGGCTGTGGCTTGTACGATCATCCTCATTTCTCCATACATCGAGTCCAAGTTCAAGCTATCGATGATTTACCTTTCCATCTTGTTCATCGTAGCGAGCAGTTCCGCAGTTCTCGTTTTCCGCACGGATACAATTGGCAACGCGATCAGTGCCAATCAAGAGCGATTTTCGAAAATAACCGACGACCCGCGTGCGGCGAATTTTCAATCTGCGTATTTCGAGATCAAGGATAATCCATGGTTGGGTTTTGGTCCTGGTGCCCTAACAAGAGACGGTTATCCCGTTCACAACTTGATCCTCGCTGCATGGTTCGAAACCGGAATCTGCGGTTTATTCATAGCGATTGCGCTTTATTCCGAATTAGTTCGTACATGGTTCCGAGAAACCTTTAAAAGAGCCAATCTGCATTTCTTAGGTGCGATGGAAATGGCCTTCATGCCCGCCATTGCCATCAGCCCAATTATTCGAAGAATGATCGGCGGAGACGGCGGAAGGTTCATGCTGTTCGAACTCATTCCGTTGGCATTTTATGTCGTGTTTGTCAATATCACCGAACGACTCGAACAAATCGACAACGAGGACTTCTATGAAGATGCCGACGATGAAGAATCAATGGATGAAGAAGAATTTGATACTCCACATAGAAAAGCAGCTTGACAGACTTTCCCACTCAAAACTTTCTCCATACACTGCGCTCAGCACATGATGTTGTTCCAGCAGAGCGCACGTGGGTATGGTTTTGCTGAAGGTTACGAAAACAGTTTTGCAATCGTGATGGAAAATTGAAAAAGCTGCCAACAACTACTCGATGCGTCAAGCATACGAGGCATGCAACTATGTTTTTCTCGGGCCTCAACCGCAATCTGGGATCGTTCTGTTTTGGAGTGTCTATTGCCTCCGCAAATTGCGATTAGAGACAATAGTACTTAGCAACCAGAAATAGAAATTAGTTGGTTTGGCTTGAGGAAGAACAATCCTTCTATCCCTCACATTGCCGGTGTCTTTTGAACCTTCTCTTGCCTCGATCCTCGATAATATGCGGCGCTGGACGGCTTGGAATTGTAATGGCCTGCCCAGAATCGATGGAATTTTTGTCCGCCGAATAAATTTCGCGAAAAAATGTCGCGTTGGTAGCTCTTTGACGAGTCCTCTTCTGGGCCAGCTTTTCTCGGCCCGGACTAACTCATCTTTATTTGGAGCTCAAATCATGGACAACAAATCTCGTCTTGGTCACATCCGCTCTCGGCTTGCAAGGGTCAAGCAAGCAAAAGCCATTCGTCGAAGCCGTGGTTTAAGACTCGAATCGCTCGAGCGACGAAATCTTATGGCGTCGATTAACTGGGTCAATCAAGGCAACGATCACTTCGAAGAAGTTTTCGGTGCTCAAGCAGATGTGGCTCGCAACGTAGTTCACGCTGCCGTCGACTCCTGGGAGAACGTTATCTCGAACTTCAACAATAACAATGGAAACACTTACAATCTGTACCTGCGAATGGCCACGCAAGCCGACGTGGATGACTATGGCTTTGGAAGCGGGAACGTAAACATAATCGCAGGCCAAGCCCCCCCGTCTGCGATAACGATTTCAAATGGCAAACCGATTCAAGGGCTCGTTCTACTTGGTCGAGGCGCAAACGGAGACGGCGCAGAGTACTTTGTCGACCCAACACCAAACGAACATTCGGAATTCCAAGGCACGATCGTCAACGCATTCAGCGGATCGGCTAGCGATCCAATGGCAGTGAACCAGAAGGACCTGTACTCGCTTGTTCAAGCCGAGTTGACGCATGCGCTCGGTATCACATCGGCAACGAATTCGAACTATCGTGAACTCATTGATGCTGGCCCTGCGGGCGTGGGCAATGTCAGTTTGGTCGACTCCGGGGTCACCGACGCGAGTTACCAAGGAACCGGCGCGACGTTGTGGGCGTTCAACGGTCCGTCCATCAGCTACTTGATGACAGACATCGACGGAGGAACGAAGCGATTTCCGGCACACACTGCACTGCCTCATCAGTTCAATTCTGTTCTTAACAACAACGAAGTGCTTCATGGAAACAGAAATGTTGGCAATCCGTCTTTCCTAAGTGGTGTGCGGTCCTTAATTCCCAATTCGGTCGCATTAATTTTGCAAGACACCTATGGCTACACGTTGAGCGCAGGTGGGCCAGAACGTCAAGCCACCTTTTATGCAATGCAAGATGCTGGCGGCGACGTACTTGTTCGTGGCGGCAATGCGGCCGCTAACGATTCGGTCATTCTAAGCTCGACAGCCAACTATGTTCAAGCGTCGGTCAATCCTGGACTATACGTACCGGGCACCGATCCATTTAGTCCCGGTGGCACGTTCTTCATGACGCGCTTTGCGAACAACTCTATCGACGATGTAACGGTCGAAGCGGGGGCGGGGAACGATTCAATATTGGCAATCGGTGCCTACGCGGGAGTCAGCATTTTGACGCTTGATGGAGAAGAAGGAAACGACACAATCAATGGTTCGTTTGTATCGGGGCACTCCTTGATTGCCTTTGGTGGCTCTGGCAATGACGTTTTACGCGGCGGCAATTTAAGCGACATTCTTATTGGAGGCCACGGAAACGATCAACTTTATGGAAATCAAGGAAACGATATCGTCAGCGGAAACAATGGCAACGACCTTCTTGTTGGCGGCGCGGGCGACGATGATTTGTATGGTCAACAAGGAAACGACGAACTGCAAGGAGGAATTGGTGATGATCGAATCGTAGGCGGCACCGAAGATGACGAAATCCATGGTGACGAGGGAAACGATCGGCTGTACGGTGAATCGGGCAACGATCAACTGTTTGGCGAAGATGGCAACGATCTAATGTGGGGTAATGAAGACGACGACTCGCTGTTTGGACAGTCTGGCAACGATCAACTATTTGCTGGATCGGGCAATGACGCCGTGCAAGGCGGTCCAGGAAGCGATTATTTGCTAGGTGATTCAGGCGACGATTACTTGGTTGGCGGAGCGGGCGATGATACGGTCTACGGGAATCTTGGGATGGATATCATCATCGGTGGCTCCAGTCTTAGACAAGCGGACGATGTCGTCGTTGACGGTGCGGACATCTTGGGCGGTAATGAAGGAAACGATCTGATCATCGGCGACAATGCGTTCCACAACGTGGCAACCCAACTCGGCGGAAGCGATGACGTCATGAGAGGTGGTGACGGCGACGATCGGTTGTACGGCGGCGATGGTGCTGATCGGCAATGGGGAGACGGCGGTAATGATTGGATCGTCGGGATGTTGGGAGATGACCAGATTTATGGTGGACTAGGTGATGACGATCTATTTGGAATCGCGGGTAATGATAATCTTCAAGGCGACGCCGGCAACGACAATTTGCGCGGTGGCGATGGCAATGACTTGCTTCGCGGCAATGACGGCGACGACATAATGCGAGGTGACCTTGGCTCCGATTCTCTGTGGGGCGGAAACGGAAATGATACGCTGCGCGGTAACGACGGCAACGATTTGTTGCGAGGCGAAGCTGGCAACGATATTCTCGTTGGCGGGACCGGACGCGATGAGTTGATCGGTGGCTCGGGCCGAGATTTGCTGATCGGCGGCCTGCACGGCGATGGCTTATTTGGTTCCTCAGGAGACGACATTATGATTTCCGGTACCACCCAATTCGATAATGCTGACTTGGCCTTGCAAGCCATCATGGCAGAATGGACGTCAGGTCATTCATACGGTGAACGAGTCCGCAACTTGCGTGGACAGCCCCATGCCAATTTCGCGAACCGGCTTAATGACACAAACTATCTACGAATGGGAACGGAAGTAAATCCCGATGGTGGCGCTAACGTTCTCCAAGGGCAATCGGAAACGGATTGGTTCTTCTTGTCGCCTGCCGACATCATCGATGCGATTGCAGGTGAAGCAATCAACTAAGTGACGTTCGCGTCATTTGAGACCTACTGAATGCATGGCGTTGGTTTGTGATGGACTTGGTGCTATCTACAAACCAACGTCTTGCCGTTTCGAAATAGCCAAAAGATGCTTCGCAGACAGCAGGACTTAAGTGATCCGTTTAGCGACTTAAAAAAGGAAAAAACTGAATCAATCAGGCGATGCGACTGTTCCGTAAAATCTACCTTGCCAACGTTTCGTCAAATCGAGGTTCGTTCCACCGACCGTTTCACGAAAATCAAATAATGCGATCGTTTCTGGTCTTACGGTAAGCTGATCTATGCGACCTGCGATTTGAACTGGCCGGTTGCTTTGCGTAATCCGTACCGCAAAGATCGCGCCATCGAAAAATCGCGTGCCCTGACTTTCGGGAATAATTCCACTCGGGATTCCACCGATGTATAAACGAGCGTCGGACGGAACAAGCACGTAATCAATAGGTCGCGTCGGGATATTCTCTCCGTCAATGAACAAGCTAAGTTCTTGACCGTTGCATAATGCGGCAACAAGTTGTGTTTGCCCTGGGGATGACCGTTGAGTGGATACTTCTAGATGAGATATTTGTCCATCAAAATATGCAACGCCCCATTCCTCGTTCGACGAACGGAACAACGTCAAACACTTGCTACCAGACCACGTGACGATATTCGAAGGTTTCGAGTTCGATCGTGTGCGAACCCAAGCTTCGATGGCTACATGTCCTGAAGCAGACTCGGTAAAATCCGGCACTTCAAAGTAGTCGTTGATCCCGTCAAATTCAAACTGAGGCGGCAGGTTGCCTTGTTGCAGAGTCGGGACAATTGCGCGCCGACCGATCGGCAAGCTTCCAATCACGGCAATTGCTAGAGCGATAAAGCCGACTACTACGGCGGCCGCTATCCAAAGCTTTTTTTGCGATTGAATCGATCGTTTCGGAATCCTGACCAAAGTGGCGACGGGGATCGTACGATTATTTTCTAACGACTCCCGTGCCGTCAACTCGCGATCCGCAAGCGAAGTTTGCAATTGCAGTTGCTTGACGATGGACGCCAATGCGTTAACAACTTCTTGCATCGAAGCGGGACGATCTGCCGGGGCCTTGGCCATCATTCGCATGACAAGCTGCTCCAACTCGGGTGGAATTGGTTGCTTTGTTGCAATACTCGAAGCGGATGGGACAGGGTCTGTCACGTGGGCCATCATGGTTTCGATCGTTGTATCGCCAAGATAAGGAGGCTTGCCCGTGAGCAGATAAAATAACGTGCAACCCAAGCTGTAAATGTCGCTTCGGAAATCGGCTGTTGCCGATGAGCGAGCTTGTTCCGGCGACATGAATCTCACAGTCCCAAGGATCTGATTAGACTCAGTCAAGGAGCCCTCGTTCATTCCTTGGTTTTTTGCATTCAGTCGCGCAAGTCCTAGGTCGAGAACTTTGACGTTTTGATTTTTGTCTAGCAATAAATTTTCTGGCTTGATATCGCGGTGAACGATACCTTGTTCATGAGCATACATCAATCCTTTGGCAGCTTGCCAAGCATAATGCGAAGCTCTGAGTGGAGAGAGAGGCCCTTTCTTTCTGACGAACTTACCAAGATCCGTGCCTTCGATAAGCTCCGTTACCAAGTACAGCCAACCGAAATCTTCTCGCGCGTCGTAGGCGGTGACGATATTTGGATGCGAAAGTCGAGCAATCGCTTGGACTTCGCGTTCGAACCGGCGTTGGAGAAGCAGGTTGTTTCGGAATTCTCCTTGGATGATTTTTAGGGCTACGACGCGCTTCATGAGAACATGTTCCGCGCGATACACCGTCCCCATTCCTCCCGATCCCAAGGGACTTAGAATGACGTAATCTCCTACGCGTTGTCCAGCCGGAAGTTCGCTGGGTCTGGTGCCCTGTTTCAAGTCCTTCGAATGGCTCAGTTGCTTGGCTAACCATTCGCCATCGATCTGAGGACAAGCTTCGAGATATTGCTCCACGGATAATGAATTTTTCTTTTCAGAGCGTATCTCGATATCGATCAGCACTAATTCGGGTAAGACGATTTGCCGATCGTTCTCCTCGACCGACAAGAGGAATTCTCTCATCGATACATCACCCGTTGCTTTCCAGAGCCGCTCAAACTCATCACAACATTGATTGACGCGCTGCAACTGTTCGGGGCTAAGCCCGTTGAGTCGAGTTTGGTCCATCGGGTTGTGTCCAGCAGTATTCATGCGTCGATGGCCTGCCAAATCGCTCGGATAGTCGTCAGTTTGCGTTGCAAAGTTCGGATTGTGCATGCCAACTCTCGCGCAATTTCCGACTGGGGCTGATCTTCTAATCTGGAAATGGCAATCGTCCGAAGTGTTTCGTCCCCGGTAGCGTCAAGTGCATCAAAGAAACGATTCATGGATTCTTCGGCTACCATTTGCAATTCCGGGGTGTTCTCATAGTGCAGCAATTCGTCCAATGTAAATCTGTGATCTTGATCATCGCTGGATGTTAAGTTTATTGTTCGCCCTGCGCCCCTTTTCTGACGGTTCTCATGGCGGATATGGTCGATCGTCTTATTGATCGTAAGCGATACCAATAAAGGCCAAAGATCGCTCGACGAATCGTTTTGTTCAAATCGCCCGTTCTGCAAGCCTAAACAAAAACTTTTGAAAGCACTCACAGCGATATCTTCTTCATCGCGAATTTTACGATGAGCGCCAGCAAGCTTGTTTCGGGCAACGATCAACATTCGCTTAAAAAACTTATCCCACAAGATCGCTGCCGCATCGTTATCACCGGTCCGTAGATGTTGCAACAATGTCGTAAAAGAATTTCCAGGAGTATCATTTGGCTGATCCATATTCGCGAATTCCAAATCAAGGAATTTTGTAACGCGTATTTCTAAAAGAACGATTTGCTCAGCACCGTTCACGGTCTCCAAGTCGTCGACTTGATAGGCATCGGTAACTTTGCTGCAACGGACCTGAAGAAACAATTAGCGTGACGTAATTTTTGTTCATCTTAGCGTCTAATATATCTATCTTCAGACTGTTCGAGATTATGGTCAGCAACTGATTGCCATCCTACGCTTTGTAGTCTGATCCATTATTCTGTTGTCTGATCCATTATTTTCACGTACTGTTGGCTTTGGGACAGACTATACCGTCTCCGGACTGCTTTCACGGGCCAAATTCAACCAGTGGATGAACGGCCGAAGAAGCAAAAAAAGGAGAGAGTTCTCTGTACGCAAGCCGTTTGGACTTTCCAAAAATATATTGGTTTCGGCTTCTTCCTTTCTTTTCAGGCTATGCTGTATCAGTGGGCAGAGTCGCCTACGCAGACCGACTCGTTGGTCGCGCGTTTTACCATCGCTGCTGCCTCGATAGAACTCTGGCCTGGGCGAATGGCGGGATCATGGAGAATTGGACCTCGTTTGGAATGGCGCGATGAGAATTCCGCTTTCGTTTAATGCACGGCGGGAATGCTTTCGATTGCCGAAGAGCTTGAAGTGGATCCGGATGCGACAAACGCGATTTCTGACACTATCGATACGTAGTTCCGCGACTTGCTGGTTGGCTTCTGTCGTGGCAAATTTGAGCGAGCTATCATGTTGCCACGGGCTGTTGTGCGGGCCAATCTTTTTATCTTGCACTGAATTCAGGATCCTAATTTATGCGACATCAAACTTGCCGACTGGTATTTATGCTTGCAACGATGTTCCTGCTGTCCCGCTATTTGCTTGCTCAGCCTATTTCGTTGCATCCTGAGAATACACATTATTTTCTTTGGCAAGGCAAGCCACGTATTTTGATCACCTCAGGTGAGCATTACGGCTCGGTTCTCAATCTTGATTTCGACTATCGCAAATATATCGATACTTTGGCCCAAGACGGTTTGTTGCTGACGCGAACATTCAGCGGTGCCTATGTCGAGCCCGAGGGAGCTTTTAATATCGCCAAAAATACTTTAGCTCCTTTGCCTGGACGATTTATTTGTCCTTGGGCGCGAAGCAATGAGAATGGCTATGCGAACGGTGGGAATAAATTCGATTTGACCAAATGGGACGAATCCTATTTGGAACGCTTAAAAGATTTCGTGAGCTATGCCAACAAGAAGGGTGTGGTTGTCGAATTCACTCTGTTCTGCCCCATGTATGAAGACAAACAATGGAACTTGAGCCCGATGAACATGGTGAACAACGTCAATGGCGTTGGTAACGTCTTTCGTGACGACGTTCACACTTTGGACAAAACTGGCAATTTACTCCCTGTCCAAGAAGAACTAGTTCGCAAGCTTGTCGCTGAGCTAAATTCGTATGACAATGTGATCTTTGAAATCTGCAACGAACCCTATTTTGGAGGCGTCACGCTGGATTGGCAGAACCATATTGCAGCACTCATCGTCGAAACGGAAAAAGACTTGCCCAAGAAGCATCTGATCTCGCAAAACATTGCGAACAACAAAGCGTCAATTGAGAACCCCAACCCGGCTATCTCGGTTTTCAATTTTCATTACGCCGCACCACCCGACACGGTCGGTATGAACTACCACTTAAACAAAGTTATCGGCGATAACGAAACTGGCTTTCGCGGAACAGGGAATTTTGTCTATCGCAGCGAAGCTTGGGATTTTGTAATTGCTGGCGGAGGACTCTTTAATAACCTCGACTATTCGTTCGTTGCCGGTCACGAAGACGGCACTTTCGAATACCCAGCCCAACAACCAGGTGGAGGCAATCCGCAATTTCGCCGCGAGATGAAGATCCTCAATGATTTTATCCACGCGATGAATTTCCTCGCGATGAAACCCGACAATTCGATCATTCAAAACAAGCTACCTTCGGGTGTTACTGCCCGGACCCTGGTCGAATTGGGAAAGACGATCGCGATTTACGTGCGGAGTGAATCGACGAAAGCCGAAAAAACAATACTGGAAGTTGTGTTGGCGGATGGCGATTGGCGCGGCGAATGGCTCGATACCAAGACAGGTTCAGTCATCGAGAAAATTGAATTGCACGGTGGTCGAGTAGTCGAAATCAAGTCCCCTGAATTCGTACAAGACATTGCATTACGCATCCTATTGCAATAGCTGACGAACGTTGTTTTCTTCTTTTCGGACTCTGAGGTTTATGAAATGAAACGCCGCGAGTTCGTTAAACTGCTTGCTGGCACTACCACCGCGGCGATAATTGGTTCGACGAGCGCGGCGGCAACTTCTTTTGATGCAATAAGCGAAATCAATAAACTTCGCATATAGAACTAGACAAGGCCCCGAACGCAGATTCTTACACTACAAAATATGTTCGGGACGAATCGCGCGAATGTCACGATTTCAGAACTCGGTTTTTACAAGCGAACAGCGAACGTGCTTGGACTGCCCGCTTGATAGAAAAAATTATCGACCGAACAATTACCGTCCGATGATATTCTCCGGAAAACGCTTTCGCAGTAACGCGAGACGATCCGCGAACGTTGGATTATGGTCATCAATTTCTTTCGATGACATATAAATGAATCGAACCGCATTCAGCAGATTCGACTTTTCTGATTCTGTGACACGCGACAATTTCCGAACCAGGTATGCTCGGACATGACTATCCATTGCAATTTCGGATAAATTAGCGACGCGATATACTTTATCGGTCGTCACATCATTCGAAGCATCGCCACCGTCTAGCTGACGTTCTTGGACGAATTCAAACGACTCGGGTGTGAACTCAATTGATGACGAAAAGACAGTCCGCAAAGCCGGAATAAGCAGAAGTGCATGCAACATGACAAGCTTCATCTCCATAAATGAAGGGATTCAAAACGCGATCCATCCGTCGGTGTGGAGCGACTCGAATCAAAAGATTAGGCCCGCAATTGTTACCCAATCATCAAGCCTTGGCAACGGGAAAAATCCAAATTGCCGCTTTCCGTCACGCCCACGTTACTCTCAGTGAATCAAAGTTTCGTTTTACGAGCGAACAGGAGAGCATCGCATCGTTCAGTCTCGAGTTTACGCTCACTTTCCGCCGGATTTCCAAGCAAAAACTCAGACTCCGCCTACTTTTACCCAGTGAGCTAGTCGCTTATATTGCTCTGCAAGTTTTCATGTAAGCTGCATGTCGGTGAGCATTCACGGTCGATAGCGTTCAGTCACGAACCAATTGGGGAGACATTTGCCATGCGATGGACGTTAAGCTCTTTGGGCATTCTTGGATTATCACTTGGGGCAATCATATTCGCGGTGGGTACTCCAATCGATGCCGACGAAAAGAGCAGCACGGAGGCTCATAGTCCCAAAGCGGTTGATGTCAGCATGCACGACTTTATGGAAGGCGTTTTTCAATCGCCTTATCGTCGGCTCAAGCAGGCGATGGCGACAGCGCCCGCAGACAACGCCGCTTGGAAAGCCCTGCGGTCTGATGCTCTGATTCTCGCCGAGGGAGGCAATCTGCTTCTTCTTCGCAAACCTGAAAAGGACTTGAATGCTTGGGCGCAATACAGCGTCGACTCGCGCGATGCCGGCGCGGAATTAGTCAAAGCCGCCAAACAAAAAGACTTCGCTGCTGCTAAAGTGGCTTATGAAAAAATGCTCGTACACTGCAATGGCTGTCATACGCAATTTGACAAGGGCAAAAATCAGCTTCAGCCATAATCACTCGCGTGGTACTTGCCCGAAGTCGTGTCGGCGTTGAATTCGAAAAAGTATCGCGGCCGTTGCGTTAACGCCGAGGGCTGCGATCGTCAGCATATGCTGCGAAGTATTGTGAACTTGTAACGCGCCCACGAATGACTTCTCTTGCTATGGCTCTTTATGATCAGGGTCAGGGCGCAGTTGAATTTTGTGTTCCAGGTTGGATGCACGAGTCAAAGCCGTATTACCAAACTTGTCGCGAATAGTGTCAACAGCGGAATCCATGCTTTTAGAACGTTGTTCATCAGCTTGATCAAACAGCGACAATTGCTGATAACCCGATACTTTTAATTGGGAAACTCCTACGCCAAGCAAGCGTATGCCGCGTTGGATTTCCTGTGCATTTGCGTGCAAGAGGGAAGTGGCTACTTCGCCGAGGAGTTGCGTCGTATTGGTGGCTTCTGCAAGCGTCTGACTGCGGGTAATCGTTTCGAAATCCGAATATCGAATCTTAATTTGTACCGTGCGACCGAAGATTTTGAATCGTCTCATTCGACGAGCAACTTGTTCAACCAGTTCGAGTACCCAAGCGTGCAAGGCCTCCAAATTATCAATGTCTTGATAAAAAGTAGTTTCATGCGAAATGGATTTGGCTTCGCGGTCAGGCACGACACGCCGCGTATCTTCGCCTCGCGATAGTTTCCAAAAATGCTCGCTGTTCAAACCAAAGGATGCTCTAAGCGTCGCCAACGGCAACTGCCGCAACTGAAAAATTGTCTTTACGCCTGGCGAATCGAATTTCTTCTGAGTTTGTTTGCCGATTCCCCAAACGCGCGATATAGGCAAGGGATCCAAAAATTCCTGAATACCGTCGGCTGGGACGATGACGAGACCATCAGGCTTTTGAAGATCACTCGCAATCTTGGCCAAGAACTTATTCGGAGCGACTCCAGCAGATGCGGTAAGTCCTAATTCCGACTTAATGCGATCCTTGATAGTCCTCGCAATGGAATGAGCCGGACCAAATAGCATTTCACTGCCGGTTACATCCAAGAAAGCTTCGTCGAGAGATAACGGTTCGACTTGATCAGTAAAGCTATGGAACAAGTCACGAATTTGGCGAGACACCGACGCGTAATGGTCCATGCGAGGCTTGATGAAAACAATGCCGGGGCAAAGCCTAATTGCCTGCGAGCTTGGCATCGCGCTGTGAATACCGAATTTTCGTGCAGCATAGGAAGCGGCCGCAACGACACCACGCCCGGTAGGAGAACCGCCGACCACCACCGGCAAACCCGCGAGCTTGGGATTGTCGCGAATCTCGACAGACGCGTAAAACGCATCCATATCGACGTGGATAATCATTGGTAAATCTCGTTATGCCTCGGAAAATGTCTGCTCCATCTTAGGGTAGCGTCCAACTCTCACCTAATCAGCTCTAACATTGCTTTGCGAAATTTCCCAAAATTTTTTCAAACCCTAAAGCGGTTCAGCGAGGTGTTAGTGTCTTTTCAGACAACTACGATCAAGCAGCGGTTGGAAGTCCAAAACCAAATGGAATAACCGAAAACAATTTTACAAAAACCTGTTGCGATCTCGGGAACGAAAAGCGAGAATATGGGCGCATTTTCAATTGGTGAGTCACGATCGTTAAGGAAAATTACGATGATTTCCGCACCCGATAACTTTGATGATGAAAATCGGTCTTCAAGTGAAAACGCAGCAGATGAC
>JANMNK010001001.1:0-3675 GCA_031373875.1 Pirellulaceae bacterium
GCCACGGCGTCGCCTCAGCCCTCTTGTCCGTGACGCTGTGCCGATTGCTCTCGCCGCCCTCGGAGGCGTCCTCGATTTTGATGAGCGACGGGGACGTTCCAGGACGGTCCGATATCGCGACACCGCCTGAGGTCGCCGCCCGGCTGAACCAGCTTTTTCCATTCAACGAGTCAACTGAGCAGTTAACGACGATGGTTTACGGCATCCTCAATACTGCGACCGGCGATTTCCGATATGTCTCCGCCGGGCACCCCGGCCCAGTGCATCTTCCCGCCCGCGCCGATCCCGTGATATTAAAAAGTGAAGGGTTCCCGATCGGTTTGGCCAACGAAGTCTACGAGGAACGGTCCGTCCTTCTCAACGCGGGAGACCGTCTATACATCTATTCCGATGGCGTGCCCGAGGCGATGAATCCTACCGGCGAGCTGTTTGGATACACCCGGCTGCTGGAGGCAATCGCCCAAGGGCGGTCCAAACCATTGCAAGAGAACGTTGCGATCCTCTTGGATACAATCACGAAGTGGCATGGCACCGCAAAACCTCAGGACGATATTTCCATCCTAGCAGTCGAAGTATCCGTCGCATTTGAACAGGGGGAAACCAAAGCTCCGATCGGGGAGCAATCATGAGTAACACGAATCTGCGCGGTACAAATATGTCGCCACATCATTCGATCGAAGGATTATTTGGTTTTTTTGATCCAGTTGAAACCAGAAGGGGTCGAATTTGTGACCAAACATAACGCGGTACCGGCAGATTAAGTTCGGATGGTGGGCGAAATCGAAATTTGCGCAGCACGTAGCGATCAAATCGCTTAGCAAGTCTTCGATCGTGGAACGCTTCGCAAGCCTTCGATATGACTTCAGACGCCCACCGAGTTCTGTATCGCAAATGATTTTGGAAACGCAGCATTCTGGAATTATCTGCGGACCGTTGTCGCGAACAGGCGGAGGATGGTCCCTGGCTGAATGACACCGGAAGACTGCCGCGCCGAGTGTTAAATGAGAATCGTAGAGTGGCCGAATATGGGGTGTCTCTACAACTAAATCGCATTTCATTAAAAACCCTCGTACCAGGGAAAGTGGTTTTGTTTTGTCTGGCATATGCTACTCTATTGTGCAATTGAATTATGCGAATGCTGGCCTCATATTTTGGCAGATCAGCAGTAGGGGGGTTAAATGAAAGACGGCAATTTGATGTGGTCACGAAAAGGAGCAACTCTCAGCGACAAGTCAGCTCGGAAGGAGTATGGTTTGACGCAGCAGGAGATTATCGCAGCGATTCGAGCGGGCAAGCTACAATTCCGTGAAAGTAACATGCACGGCAATCCCTGGTATCGGTTGCTCAGGCACGAAGTGGAAGCACTAGTGCAAAGCAGGAGCGGAAAAGACCAACTGCTCAAGAAGAAGCTCGAAAAGGAGTTTGCCGACCTTAATTCTGAAGCCAGAAAAATAACGACCCGGTTGAAAGCCATTGATCGGCGAAGGGCTGAGTTGAAGAAGGAACTTGACGAGTAATTGGGCATAGCTCACACACATCCAGTAAATTTGAATATCGCTTCCGTTTTGCCTGTGGCTAATCAAGTGCGAGCAGCCTGGAAACTGCATGAAGAATCGTAAGAAGTGCCCAAGGACCCTTCTTTGAGAATAAATCAATACGTTCATCTCTGCGGTGTATAGCGACAACTAGAATTGCCGGTTGGAAACGATTACGACTGCGGTCGCTGTCACACGCTTTGGAGCCTTTGGATTTGCCCGCTGGTTCGATTCGGGTGCGGTTTGCAACGAATTTGGATTAGCCGAATCTTGGGATCGCGCTTGTCGGAGCGCGTGCTGGGTCAAGCGATACGATTTGATCGTTCAGCACATCGGCTGCCAACGCCGCTTCGGATAGCTCTCGCGGCTCGACCACCTTGTAAACACTTGCTGTCGCGTAGACGCCAAACGTAGCTGCGCTGCTTTCGCACGATCGTCTTGCTCAGTGCAAATTTAACGTATCCACAATCCATCACATACAAGTTGTCTGCCTCAATCGTTCGCTCAGCGACCGCGCATTCATCAAGCTCGCCGCCACCGTTTGGAGCACATCCACTCGCGTTGGGACGTAGCGGTCGACTTCGACATGCGTTTGCAATCGCCCTTCACCAAACCGCTTCCACCGGTTTTCTTCAAAAGCGAAGCTTGAATCAAGCTTCGCATTGCCGAGACAATCGATTCGTCTACGAGAGTGAACGTTTGGTTGTCTGACTAATCCGAACCTCACGCCCTGTCGGATTGAACATGTAGGGGAAGACAAGCACGCAATACTTGTCGAAGTGCAAATTGCGGCTGTTTGCCCTGTCCCGTTTGCTCTGTCCCGTTTGCTCTGTCCCGTTTGCATTGTTCAGTTTGCATTGTTCATCATGCTGCCACTCCAGAATGGCCTGAGCATGTCAAAGTACTTCAGTCCTTAAGATCTTTAGTCTTTGCCACTGACGCCAGGTTTCGCGTCACTGCTAGGCAACGCGCTGTTAGAACGTCAGGTTGGCGAACTGCGAGTGCAGCGACGTTTCGTGGACATCGCGCTTCGAGGCAAAACCGGCTTGGGTCTTCTTGGAAGCGAGGTAAGTATGCTTGGTCTACTGGGCACGATCAGACACGCTACGATTGACAACATCGCCGAAAAAATGTTGTCAATCGCAATGCGCAAAGAGCGTGCCGATCTCAAATCTTTTTGAAAAGTTTCAAGCTTTTCTAACCAGCAAACTTATGCAACACGTGTGCCGAACACTGTTGCCCCGTCCCCATTTTCACTTCCCCGGCATACTCTACTCAGGGGCAAAAACCCAGAGTAGTTAAACTAGTAAGTGGTTTCGGGCCACCAATTTCTCCGAGGGGAGTCGCTTCTCCAGTGAGGAGGTCGATGGCGAAAAGTTCTGCGCGAACACTTTTCGGATTTTTCGCCGTGTTAACCACTAAACTAGCATAGGCAGTACCGTCGCTCGCAGCAACATCGAACCCGACAACGGACTTAGCATTCACACCCAGCGAGCCAACGGTAATTAAAGTACCCGAATTCGGTGGGTTCTGGAGCACAAGCGTGTCACGCGATACGTCGATGTCAAAAAGCATTGTTCCAGTTGCAGGATCAATATCGTTGTTTGTGTACGCGGCCGCGACAACGTTTGGTATCATCCCTTCACCTGAATCACCAGCAGCATAATTCAATGCGCCATCCACCGATGCAACAGCTCCCGTAACCGGGTTGACGCGTAAGTTTTGTCCAGCGTCGCTTACGATGCGAATACGATCCACCACAGGATTAAAATCAAAACCGAAAGCTGTTCCCATCAACGTAGGAACGAAAGGTGCACCCACAGCTGTAAAGATCACTTTGTTGTCTTGGAAACTGCCCACATAAATTTGGCTGGTACTACCCAGTGCATAAAGCTGTCCAGTCGCGGGACGCGTATCGAGTCCAAGAATCTTTTCACCACGTCGCAGCCCCTCCACCTGCATTACGTCGACATCTTCTGGATCATCGCTGGAGAAAAGAACGATTCTGCCGTTTTCAGAAATTCCGGCAAGCAACTCGGCTGCGGTAACCGATGTGCAATTGAAAATCGATAATACGAAACCGAACAATAAAAATGAACGACCTCCGCAATAGCAACACTTCAGGGCTTTTAACTTCATG
>JANMNK010000879.1:0-3461 GCA_031373875.1 Pirellulaceae bacterium
GAAAAGTTTTCGTAATGTGACTTTGCCAAGTGCTCGCAATACTTTTCGGCTTGTTCGAGGCTCGCTGACTTACTGGACAACGGCCCCCATTCGTCAAGTTCACGCAGGAAAGCTTGCCCGCACACTTTTCCGGGAGCAAGCATCATGTAAAACCTATTTAATGGATGGGTTTAGAGGGAAATGGAGAATGGACGCAGCCGACTATTGCTAATCCAGCTATGATAACGTGAAGTTCAACTGCTGTTCAAACCGTGTCAAATTAGTTTGTGTGAGAATTTGATGGAAATCATATTAGCGTCACCCAGAGGATTCTGTGCGGGCGTCAACATGGCGATCGAAAGCCTTGATTTGACCCTCAAGAAGTTTGGTCCCCCAATCTATGTTTACCACGAAATCGTTCACAACCAGTACGTCGTACGGACCTTTCGCGATAAAGGTGCCGTCTTTGTGGACTCGCTAGACGAAGTTCCAACCGGTGCGACGGTCTTGTTTTCAGCGCATGGTGTGTCACCTGAAATTCGCCGAATCGCCAAAGACAGGAACCTGTTCGCCATCGATGCTACATGTCCGTTGGTAACCAAAGTCCATCTCGAAGCGATCAAATTCGCCAAAGAGCATTATCAAATCATCCTAATTGGACACGAAGGGCACGATGAAGTGATCGGCACAATGGGCGAAGCTCCCGAAGCCATCATCCTGGTCGAATCCATAGAGGATGTAGACCAGCTCGATATCCCTCAAGGAACGAAACTCGCCTATTTGACACAGACGACGTTAAGCGTTGACGATGCAAACAAAGTCATCAATCGTCTGAAGAATCGGTTTCCTTGGATCGAAAACCCACCAAAAGAAGACATTTGCTACGCGACTCAAAACCGACAAGAAGCCGTCCGAATTCTTTGCGAACAAGCCGACATCGCTTTGGTGCTGGGAAGTCAAAATAGCAGCAACAGTCAACGTCTCCGCGAACTGGCTCGCGAAAATGGTCGAGAAGCTTATCTTGTTGATGGACCACAGGATCTACGTATCGAATGGTTTCGCGAAGACTGCCGTGTTTTGATTACCGCAGGCGCGAGCGCGCCAGAGTCCGTCGTGCAAAGCACTATTGATTGGCTTACCGAACGATTCACTGCGACAATCCGATACGAAGTGATTCGGAAAGAAGAAGTTCGGTTTCCGTTACCAAAACCAATTCGTGATTTTGTTGCGGAACGTGAGCTTCCCGAATGGACTCATAAAACCAGTTGCTAACGATTTGAATTTTCTCCAACTTGGTAAACTGAATTCGTGACCGACGGCAATCATCGACTTGGAAAAAGCGTCATTGGGCTGTTGTTCGTCGTTGCCGCGACATTGCCTGCATTGCTGACCATTCGCGAGAGCCTTTGGGTCGACGAACTTCATACCAGTTGGGTCGTGCATTCCAACTGGATGCAAGTCGCTGGTCGGGCAACCGAAGGAAATCAGTCGCCCGTCTACTTTTGGTTATTGCGAGCTTTCCTCACCCTGTTTCCAGAAAACGAAGTAAGTCTTCGATTGCCAAGCCTTATCGCGTGGGCACTTCTGGCAGTTGGATGCGCACGGTTGGTTGGTTCCTGGCAATTCAGCGAGGGAGATGACCTACGCAAAGATTGGAAACGTCGCTGGCTTGGGGTTATCGTCGTCGCGACCTGGTTAGCCATCGACAGGATCGGCATTTTTTATGCGATCGAAGCTCGGCCTTATGCGATGATTGCTCTGTGTAGCATCATCATGATTCATCGAAGCAGCCACTCCCAAAAATTTGCCAATTCGCTGGATTGGACTTGGAGTCTGGCCGCCATTGCAGGTTGTTATCTGCACTACACAGCCATCTTGATCGTGGCGGCAAGCTGGGCAGGGCGAGTTATCGTTTCGGTGTTTACATCGCCTTGGGAAACACCTTCCTCCAGCCGCTTACAATCGCCGCTGCGGGTCGAGTCTTGGCAGAAGATCTCGGTGGCATTCCGAGTGGGCGAAATCGTTTTTGTCCTTCTCGGCACTTTGCCCGCGTTGTATGGCATGGTCAGTGTGATGCAAAGAAAACAAATGTGGTTCTCCTTTGCGGGCGATACTACGCTCCGAAACTCGTTCCAAATGTTGCCCTTGCTTCCCTGGTGCGTCATTCCGTTAGTTATTGCTTTGCTGATTGTGCGTCATCGCGGGAAATTCTCATTTCAACAACAGTTTTTGCGATCAGAAAATGCTGCCGTACTTATTCCCTTGCTCTGCGTAGCATTCACTCCTCTGATTATCGCTTGGGCGGTGACAGCGTTAGATATCGCGCCGCTCATGCATAGACGATATGTCATTGGTTCCTATCCCGCAATTCTTTTACTGGGTGCGTGGAGCCTCAGGTCGCTTTCATCGTCCCGGCAAGTTCTCCTGGTGGGTTTGCTTTCAACGTGTTTGCTAATTTTTCAGCAAGGAACCGACCGAGTATGGCGTGCGGGCCAATTATTTGGCTGGCAACGCGGTGAGGACTGGGCAAGTGCCGTCGCACAACTGAATCGGCAAGCCGAATCCGAAGATCATTTGATCCTCGCACCAAGATTGATCGAGACGGCAAATCTCGCTTCCAGCCAATTAAAATCAACCGAGTATCTTCAGTATCCTGTCGACGGACTATACTCGTGCAAAATACGCTACCGATCGGTATTGCTCAACGATCATCCACTAGCTGATTTAGTCACGTTGCCCGGACGATACTGGTTGCTGGCAAGGCTCTCGCCAGAACGGCTCCGGTCTATCGTGGACGTCGTGCTGAATGTCCCCAACAAGAACCCAACGCAAATGGTTTCCCGAACGAATTACGGAAATCTTCAACTCGTCGAAATCATCGTACTCCCGTAAAAAAACCGGAAGTTGCTGATCGACGCGAAAGTAATGTAGCAATGTAGGGTGTGTGAAGTGGTCGTGTCAAAAATACTCGTCCATTTTTCCAATGCAAAAAGCGTTAACCACCAACTCGCTTTGACACAGCAACGACCACGCAACACACCATTCGGAATCTAATGGCGAAGTCCTCGGCCCCGGCGTGTAGGCAGCGCCGAGGAAGGAATGGGAACACTAATTTTCGCTAATCTGCACTGATGAAGAAAGGGCTGATTCAGGACAGGGAAAGCGTATGATCGCTTCCATTAGCTCAACAACCACACCGCCGCACTCGGAACAAGCCTGGCGGCGGTCGATCACATTCACTGGGCTCCTTGATTAGCGCAGATTAGTGCCGATTAGTGTCTTTAAAAAGGCATTTCGAAAGCTGACAGCTTGATGTTTAAAGACAAAATTCAAGATCAAGCATTCGCGACAGTCGAGCTTGTCTCGACCTGTCGCAACAGGTTTGGCGTGCTAACCACTCTGCCTCGAATACTACCGTTTCCTAGACTCGTCCAGATCCGCAGCTATTCACGTTCCCAAACAACGAATCTGCAGCCACGATA
>JANMNK010000882.1:0-4759 GCA_031373875.1 Pirellulaceae bacterium
GAAAAGTTTCCATTACGCATATCTTCGAAACACACATACATGCTGACTTGATGAGCGGATCGCGAGAACTGGCAGCGCGAGTCAAGACAGCTTCGATCTACGTCAGCGTCGAGGGGCGGGCAAAATATGGGTTTGAACACGAGGGCATTCGCGACGGCGACGCATTCGAGTTGGGAAGCTTGGTTTTGACCGCGCGTCATACTCCAGGACATACCCCTGAGCATATGTCCTACGAAGCTTCGGAGAAAAAACGCCTTCCTAAAATATGGGGAATATTTACAGGCGATTCTCTTTTCGTCAATTCGGCCGGCCGACCAGACTTGATGGGCGATAATCAAAAAGAAGTCTTGGCCGAGCAACTGTATGAAACGCTTTACAATTATTATCTTGAGCTTGATGACGACATCATTATTTACCCAACGCACGGTCACGGTTCGCCATGTGGTGCAGACATTGGCGATCGTTTGACCAGCACAATTGGATATGAACGCAAGTTTAATCCTTTCTTACAGATTCCGGACAAGGCAGAATTCAAAGAGTACGCGCTATCGACCGCGCCGCCTGAGCCCACCTATTACAAGCCTATGAAAGTCCTGAATGCCAAAGGCCCTGAGGTGCTGGGTAACTTGCCACTCGTGCCAGGCCTTCCACCAAAGGAGTTTCAAGCGGCTATTAAAAAGCAAAAAGCCGTGGTCGTTGACGCAAGGAAGATGCTCGCATTTGGCGGTGGTCACATTCCAGAATCTCTGAACATCGGCGGACTGCCTGAGTTGTCGATCTGGGCAGGCTGGTTTCTTGATCCGGATCAATCCATTCTGCTAGTGCTCGACGACGACAAAGATGTTTCCAAAATCGTTCCTATGTTTCTACGAACGGCTTTCACGAAATTTGCCGGTTATTTAGTGGGCGGTATGAAGGCTTGGGACAATGCGGCACTGCCAATCGATTCGATTGGTCAAATCACCGTTCATGAAGTAAAAGATCGCGAGGAAGAGTTTCAAATCCTCGATGTTCGGTCGCCAGAAGAATTTGAAAAAGGCCATGTTCCTAATGCGATTCATATTTTCCTTCCGGAACTAAAAGCCAAAGCACGCATGCTGAAAAAGAAGGTTCCTGTCGCGGTTTACTGCGACAGTGGTTATCGGGCTAGTCTGGGCACGAGCATTTTGAAGCCGCTCGGTTTTGAAGACATGAATGTGCCGGGCAGTTGGCAAGCTTGGAAGAATGCAGGATATCCGATTGAAGGTGAGAAAGTGAGCGCCGAAGCATGAAGACACTTTTATTAATGGTTACTGGTCTTGCGATAATCCCATCACTGTTTGGAGTGGTGCCGGATGAGGGGACGAGTGCGCTTGAGTACTCTGGACCTGCTTGGTCGCCTTATTTAGTTGGTGCTCTTATCGGCGTTGTATCGATGTTCACCTTCTACTTTTCTGACAAGCCGCTAGGCGCATCGACTGGTTATGCACGGATCGCAGGAATGATCGGAAAATTGTTTGCTCCGAAACACACGGAGTCGTTGAAGTACTACAAAGACAACAGGCCCGCCGTCGATTGGGAAGTGATGCTGGTGATAGGTGCGATTGTTGGCGCCTTTCTTGCTGCTTGGCAAGGAGGCGAATTGACGGGTGAATGGGTGCCTGCCATGTGGGCCGCAAGGTTCGGCGAAGACAGTCTCGGATTGCGTCTAGGGGCGGCATTGCTTGGCGGCATGTTGATGGCGTTCGGGTCTCGAATGGCTGGCGGGTGCACGAGCGGACATGGGATTAGCGGAACGCTGCAACTGTCTGTCGGGTCGTGGATTGCGGTAGTGTGTTTCTTTGTCGGTGGAATTGCAACTGCACTACTAATGTATCGAATCTAGAAGTGGTCATTTAAGGGAGATGAGTCGATGTCGCTAGCTACGGAAACACCGAAAAAGATTTTTGATGAGCCAAGCCGCGAAGTGCTTGATAAAGGCGGTCCCGATAAGGACTCTGAGGCCAAGAAAGAGTTTTCCGCCAAGCAGTTGATTCTCGGCGCGCTATTTGGAATCGTGTTTGGTTATCTGCTTCAAAAAGGCGGCGTGGCCAAGTATCACATTCTGCTGGGCGTTCTGCTGTTAGAGGATTTCACCGTCGTAAAAATCATGCTTACGGCAATCGTGGTCGGAACTGTGGGGATTTTTACGATGCACTCCATGGGCTTGGTTAAATTGCATGTCAAGCCGACTCGATATGCGGCCAACATTATCGGCGGCATTTTATTCGGTGTGGGCTTTGCATTTCTTGGGTATTGTCCAGGTACCGGCGCGGCGGCGTTGGGGCAAGGTAACTACGACGCAATTGTAGGTGTGATAGGGTTAATGGCCGGATCGTATGTGTTCGCCGAAATGTCGGAAAAGCTCGGGAAAACGGTAATGAAATGGGGCGATCGTGGCCAGCTAATGCTGCACGAAGCTGTCGCAATGCCATTGACAACCTTCTTGCTTATATGGGTACCCATTTTAGTCGTTGTGCTCGTTATAGTGGATCGATTTGCCACAAGGTGACAACATAATGAGTACCGCTAACCCTGGCGATTTGCAAAATTTGCAAGCTGCGGAACGAACACTATTGGCGTGGGTTAGAACGACGATGGCGCTCATGGGAGTCGGCATCATCATTGTTCGGTTTGGCTTGTCCGCCAAGTTGGAAGGAGCGGGCCAATCGACGGAAGTGGACAAGACAGCCGATATCGGAACGTGGATTGGAGTTTCAGTAATCATCTTTGCCGCGCTATTTACGCTCCTCGCAGTCGTAGAACATGTCGTCTTCATCAATCAGCTTAAATCACCCAAGCCTATTCAGATCGGCACCAAATCGCTCAGTGTATGTTTCTCGGTGATCATCGGAATTCTCGGAGCCGGTCTGGGTCTTTATATCATCTTGGCCCACAAGTGGATTTGAGCTTCGACTCATCCCGTTCAGGAGCACAATTGTGAAACGCAGAGAAGTGCTCAAGGGGATGGCGGCAAGCTCGGTCGGGCTGGGCACGCTCAGCTTGCCTAGCCATGCAGTGCCAAATGAAATGCCAGTAAAGATGCCTAACATGTGCACCGACGACAAAAACAAAACCAAACTCGTGCTTTTGAACACTAACGATTTACATGGACATCTCGAAAGTTGGCTAGGTTGGGAGGGGCCGCTGCGCGACCGGCAGATTGGCGGCTTCGCGTGCCTATCATCGGCAATCCGTGCGATTCGGAAAGAAGAAAGTGAACGCATTTTGTTGCTGGATGCGGGTGATTTGATTGGGGACACCATGCTAGCAGATTGCACACAAGGTGCGAGCATGATTGCTGCCCTCAATTACCTTAACTATGACGCAATGACATTCGGTAACCATGAACCGGACTTCGGTGAAGATGTCTTAAGGCAACGCGTTGCACAAGCCAAGTTTTTGTGCCTTGCGGCGAATTTAAAGTACAAAGCAACGGGCGAATTATTCACTTTTCCCTATTCGATTCGCGATGTCGCGGGGCTGAAGGTGGGAATCTTAGGGTTAACTTATCCGAAAACACCTAGGACAACGGCTAAACTTCATATCAACGAATTAGATTATACGGACCCGATTGGGGCGGCTGAACTTTACGTTCCCAAGATGCGTAGCGAGGGCGCACAAATCGTCGCTGTGCTATCGCATTTGGGACTTAGTGGAGACGTGAGACTGGCCCAGTCCGTCGATGGCATTGACGTGATCGTTGGTGGCCATAGCCACAATCGCATGGATTCAGCACAGCAGGTAAATGAAACCTTGATCGTGCAATCAGGCGCCTTCGGATCTGATCTTGGAAGGCTCGACCTCGAAATTGTTAATGGTCGAATTGAAAGTTATCAGAGACAGTTGATTGTCCTGGACCATGACGTTTTAACACCCGATCCCGCGGCGGAAGTTTGGATTAACGAGCAGATTGCACCTTATCGGAAGCAAATGGATGAAGTTGTCGGTAACGCGTCAAGCTGGTTGATCCGCGCTCAGACGTTGGCTGGGCAACGATCACGAAAGCGCGACGAAGAGTCGCCTGTGGATTCGTTATTTGCAGATATATTGCGTGAGGCTTTTCGGGCTGATGCCGCTTTTCTCCCAGGAGTCGGCTACGGCATTGCCATTCCGCCAGGTAAAATCTCAGCAGCTCAACTTCGCCAGTTGATTCCGCACGATGGAAAAGTGGTGACGCTGTCCTTGTCAGGATTGCAAGTTCGGGAAGTATTGGAGCAATCGCTTGACAATATCTTCTCCGAAAACCCTGCAATTAACGTCGGGGGCATGATTCAAATCTCGGGAATTCGCTTTCGGTACGTAGCAAACGCCGCAAAAGGCGCGCGAGTTGTCGATTTGCAGAAACTGGATGGCACATGGAACGACTCAGATCGCTTGAAAATTGTGACTAATTCCATGCTTTCTGACGGCGGTCACAATCAAGAGACGTTTCGGCACGGTATCGATCGCCTGGAACATAAGTCGCAATACGAACACATCAAGGAATTGATTCGTTCCAAAGCTTCTGTACAAACTCCGGCGCTCGGACGAATTTCGGCACGATGATAGCTCTAAGGATAGCTCCATCGTCAAACGCGATCCGAATATCCGAAAAACGAGTTAATGCCGTGAAGAGAATATTACTATCCTTGTCCTGTTTGGTGCTCGTGAGCTTTGCAATAGCTGCCGCACATTCCCAGTCGCCAAAATCAAGTGGAGGAAACGCTGTGATTCAAGCTGTTGTGCATGTGAACTTTGA
>JANMNK010000885.1:0-2526 GCA_031373875.1 Pirellulaceae bacterium
AACTTTTGACAACCAAGGCGTGAACGGCATTCACGTGGAACATCAGGTCACGACGTTCGAGTTCCCTTACACTGGACCCAAGGGTGCAAAGCGTGAGACTGAAAAGCAACGGGGACCGATGAAAGGTGGAATCCACTGTAGCGTCTATTCGAGTACAGGACCATATACTGGACAGTTGGCTCTGTTGCCGGCTGCTGAAGGCAAGGTCGCACAGTATGTCATAGATCGAAAGACGTACAAACAACTGCTCATGGCCCCGTATTCTCAGAAATCGGACGTTCACATGTGGGTTGCCTTGTCGTTTCCGTCGGACGTGGATAAAGCGTTCTTAGAAGAGTTTCATCGAATCATGTTGGCTTTTGAAAAAACTGCGGAGTGAAAGGCCGAACCTTGCGACTTTGAAGTCCTTGGTTTGCGGGGAAGTTGGCCGGAGACTCTTCGTAATTTTTGTTTTCTACATGATATGCGAAACCCGTAGGTGCCTTTGCTGGTGAGCTTGGAGTGAGTGTGCTTTCTTCGCATCACAACTGCTGCGGTAAAGTATGGTTCCTTAGGCGACTATTCGAGGTGAAAGCACTTTTCACTCGCGTGGTCCTGCGACGTGGCAGAATGCGTTGGCATACTTTTCCTTTGCAAGAAGCTTTGTTGAGAACAGCCACGATCTAGATTCTGAAGGCTTGAACGCAGTGTGGTCTGATGCGTTGAAAGCCATACGTCTCTTGCCGTCCACACGTCTTGTGCTTGTTCTCAGTCGTTGTGTACGGCGAAAGATTCTCTCGTGAAGTCGGTCAAGGGAACGGATCTGTAGGTCGATGGTTGTCGATAGTAAAAGTGGTGAGCTAATTTCGAAAGCGGCCGAGGTGCGATTCGGTTATCGATGGTGGTGTATCCGACCAAGGTAAGTGTTAACCATCCTCCAAAATATTTCATAAAAGGCGAGCAAGGCTGGTTTTTGCGTCAAGCAGACGATGCTAGTAAGGTCCGAACCGATGGCCAAATCGCTGGTCAACCCTGACGGGCCTCAAACTTTTATGACGACGAGGGAGAGGTTGTACTGTTTTGCACATGGTCACAAAGCAATTTCGGTCGGCAACAGAGTGAAAGAAGGTATGTTTGCGGGTTTTCGAATCCAAAAAGCAACACATCGTATTGAAATGGCCAAGGTTGAGTGCGAGAATCCGTTGAAATTTGACGGTTGAAAATCTTACGTTGACTTTGATATGGGATACAAACTTCGCAGTTCTGGCATCGCAATCCCGCTGGCGGCCCATCCAAACCAAGAACTTACATGGATACTTTAGTCCAATAAAGGGCAGGAGCAATCGAATCGTCGACGACATCTACGAACCTGACTACGTGCGGCGCCTATTCAACGATATGGCCGGAACTTACGGCGTTGTAAACCTGGTATCCTCGTTTGTCTTTGCAGCTTTTTGGAGAGCCAAATGTGTTCGTCAAATCAAAATCGAGCAGGGGATGACTGTTGTCGATCTCATGACGGGAATGGGCGAACTGATACCTGGCATTGCGCGGCGAATCGGTGGCATGGGGCATGTTCGAGCAATTGACCTTTCACCCGCTATGTGTCAAAAGGCAAGAACCTTGATTCTTAAGCGCAAAATTCAAGGTCAGATTATTGAAGATGACGCTTTAACCCATTCGGTCGGTAACGGAAACGCGGATATCGTAGTATCGTCGTTTGGTTTAAAAACCTTTTCTGTAGAACAACGCAAATTGTTGGCTAGACAGATTCAAGCGATGCTCAAGCCTGGCGGTAGATTCTCGATGGTTGAAATATCCGTCCCTCCATCTCGTTTGCTCCAACGACCGTACATGTTTTACTTGAAAATCGTGATACCACTGATCGGGTCGATTTTTCTGGGCAATCCAGACAACTATCGGATGCTTGGCGTATACACTGAGGCATTTGAAAATTGCGAACAATTCGCGGAAGAGCTTAATCGCGTTGGACTAGAGGCTCGGTCGACTTCTTACTTTTTCGGTTGCGCAACGGGCGTAACTGGGCACAAACCAATCTAAGAACCGCTGTACAGCTTAGTCCAGCGCAGTGGCGGATCCGCCGCGTCGACTTTGTGAAACTTTACAAGCCGCCCCTCGATGAATGGGAGCGTTATCGGGACCAAAGCAACCGACATTCAACTATGAAGCCAGACGTTCAAGCAGCACGAATCGCCCTCGAAGGCAATCCGAGAGATAGTCGGTGTCGGCTCAATCTTGCTTGTACGTTGATGGTTGCCGCATGGGATGATTGCGAAGCAAAATGGAAGGCTAGCTACGAAGAGGCAGTGGCGATACTTGAATCACTGCTTGCAGACGAACCAGGCAATGCGGTTGTACTCGTAAATCTCGGCGTGGCACTGTCTGATCGGGGTTTTCACAAGCGTGCTTTGAAGTTTTACCGTCAAGCAGAGTCGCTCGACTGGATTGATGGTAATTTGCAATACAACATCGGTGTAGTGCTTGTGAACCTGTGTGATGAGTCGGCTGGTCAGTACTTTCAGCGAT
>JANMNK010000972.1:0-10231 GCA_031373875.1 Pirellulaceae bacterium
GAGGCTGTTAGCCATACTTGCTGACAACTTAGGTTAAGTCCTACGCGATGAACTCTAGAAGGCGCGAGGCAGCGGGTGGGACCTCGGCCGCTTTCAAGGCTAAGTGCTCAAGGCTAGGGCACGCCTAGTCAAGCACGCTCGCCGCGCATTTATCCGCGTTGCCTTAACCGTTTGGAGCTTCTGGCAACAGCTCTCTGACTGCATCGATCAAAAGCAACTCCGAACGTCTTCAAGCAAACTTTCAAACCAACCACCGGGCTCTACCTTCAACTCCACGGCACGCGCATCTCGAACAAGTGCTACGCCTCTAAAGCACTCGATACATCCAATACATCACTTTGGGGCAATGGGCGGTGCGCATTAATTCAATCAAAATCTAACTTGTCCAACGGATTTGACCACTCACCGCTCGAAGCAAAACTTCCAACCAAGTGATCGCTTCGTAGGAAGAATCCGGCTTAAATTGCAAATAGTGAAAAATTGTTGACATGCGGTCACCAGAGATATACAACTGCGCAATGACATGACCGCGAAAAGACTTGACCCCAAAACGGGCTGTTCGTCGAGTTTCAATAGCTTACTAGCGTCGGCAAATTAGTTCTCGGCGCAGATTAATTCCTACCTGCAGCCCTTCTTGCTCTTTGGCTCGTGGATGGCGGTTTCAGCGATTCGTAACGTAATCTTTTTTGTCGAAGGAGAAATCATGAACTTCTCAAATCGCAATGCTGTAAAACACATTGCTCGTTCCGGTTGCAAATCTTTGCGAGCACGCAATTGGCATCGAGGTGTCGATCAACTAGTATTTGAACGGTTGGAGGCACGCATACTTCTGACCTTAGCGCCGGTACCATTCGCGCCTGCGGTTGATTACCCGGCCGTCAGCGGCGGCGATTCGGTTGCAGTAGGCGACGTAAATCTGGACGGATGGGTCGATTTCGTCGTTGGCAACCTCCACGCAAACAACGTGTCTGTGAGATTAGGAAATGGCGACGCCACTTTTGACCCCAATACTGATTACAGCGTCGGCAATCTTCCCCGAGCCGTCGCTTTGCACGATCTGAATCACGATAATTATCCTGATATTATAGCCAACAATTTTGGCGATAACACGATTTCCGTCCTGATGGGCAACGGCGACGGCACCTTCGGTGCAAAGACCGACTTTGCTCTGGGAATCAATCCCTGGATCCAGATCGGTCTTGGCGATCTTAACGGCGATGGCCATGTCGATTTGGTCGAGGGTGACAGTTCTTTGAATGTCATGTCCATTTTGCTCGGCAACGGTGATGGAACATTCGCGGCACCCGAGTTAATTCCAACGCCTGCGCAATCTTTGGCCATTACATTAGGTGACCTCAATGGCGACAGCCGTCTCGACGTGATCGCGGCAGGGGGTGGTAACGCATTGATGGTGTTTCTCGGCGACGGTGACGGCACGCTTGGACCTGCAATGAGTTACTCCCTGCCTGGAGCTGGGTATTTTCTGGCGGTTGGGAACCTCGACGGCGATAGCCGCCTCGACGTCGTAACGGCCAACGGCACTTCCGACAACGTTTCGGTCTTCCTTGGCAATGGCGATGGCACCTTAAGCGTCCGCACCGACTATGCCGCTGGTAGCATACCGCATGGCATTATGTTGGCCGATCTCAATAACGATAGTGCGCTCGATATGTTTACCAACGATTCCGGCAGTAACACGATCTCCGTGTTCCTTGGCAATGGCGATGGCACATTCACCACTCGCGCGACCGTTGCGGTGTCCGCGCGACCCATGAGTGTTGCGGCCGCCGATTTCAATAACGATGGGAGGCTGGATTTAGTCGTCGGCAACGAAGCGGCGGACACGGTATCGGTTCTGCTGAATTTGTCTCCAGCGGTTATTTTCGCTCCCCCTGTCGATTATTTTACCGGTGGCTTCAGCCATTCATTGGCAGAGGGTGTTGTGAATGGGGACGGACGATTCGACCTAGCCGTTGTCAACGGAAATGAAAACAGCGTGTCCATTCTCTTAGGAAATGGCGACGGTACATTTGATTCAACGGCGGATTTTGGCGTGGGTACATTGCCCTATGCTGTCGCTTTGCGCGATCTGAATCACGATGGCAATCTCGATATTATCGCCAACAACGTCGAGGACAACTCGGTTTCCGTCCTTCTAGGTAGCGGCGACGGTACGTTTGCCGTAAAGCAAGATTTCGCCTTAGGGCTCCGTCCCTGGATCCAGATCGGACTGGGCGATTTGAATGGTGACACTCACGTCGATGTGGTGAATGGCAGCGTAAACAGCGGTGAGGTCACCGTACTGCTCGGCAACGGCGACGGAACATTTGCTTCCCCGACTCTCTTTGCTACGCCAGCAGCGCCGCATTCGGTGGCGCTGGCCGATCTCAACGGCGACAACATTCTCGATGTGATCGCTGGCGGGGCGACTTTGAGCGTTTTGCTGGGCATCGGCGACGGCACCTTCGACGCTGCAGTGCCCTACTCTGTGCCCTCGTACGTGTACTTCATCGCGGTGGGCGACCTCAATGGCGATTCAAATCTCGACGTCGTCACCGCCAACAGCACGGCCAATAATGTATCGGTCCTCCTCGGCAATGGTGATGGAACATTCAGCAGCCGCGTTGACTATGCCGCTGGTAGCAGACCGCATGGCATAATGTTGGCTGACCTCAATAACGACGGCAACCTAGATATGGTGAACAGCGATGCCATCGACAGCACCGTCTCCCTGTACTTGGGCATTGGCGATGGAACATTCGCTCCACGCACGACTTTTACAGTGGGCGATGACCCTGTGATCGTCGAAGCCAACGATCTGAATGGCGATGGGATGCTCGATCTGGCGGTCGCCAACAGCGCTTCGGGCACTGTTTCGGTTCTGATGAACTTGCCAAGCGGCCCGACGCTTGACGTGTCTGTTGCCGATTATTCGATTTTGGAAACAGGCGTCACCATGGCTACTGTCACCCGCAGTAATGCGGATGGACCGTTTACGGATGTGATCGAAGTGCATTTCGATTCCGTAGAAGTTCCCACCCCAATCTTGGACAACCTAACCATTACATCGAGCTTAATGGTTGGAAACGTGGTGGGAGAAATTGTTGATGTCGATGTAAATTTAGATATCTCCCATACGTCGGATTCCGATCTGACGATCATACTGATCGATCCAATCGGGAATCAAGTAGTATTGACTTCCAATTTGGGCGGTAATGGTGATCATTTCACGGCGACGATATTTGACGACGAAGCTGCCACTGATATTGACGACGGGTCTGCACCATTCACAGGAAGTTTCCGCCCTCAACAATCTCTTACCGCGGCCGACGGATTTTCGCCCAATGGAACGTGGCAATTGGAAATATACGACGGGGCTTCGGGAAACGAAGGAACCCTCAACTCGTGGTCGCTCGACTTCGAAGTTCGAACGCTCGGGCCGCTGACGGTGAATGTGTCATCCGATGACACGACCGAAGTAACCATGCCTGCCACAGTCGTAATTCCTGCCGGACAATTGTCGACAACGTTTGTCACAACAGGCGTTGATGACGGGATTCATGACGGCATTCAAACTGCGTCGATTTTCGTTTCAGTCTTTGGTTACAAAGGCGCCGGCGTGCATCCTGGAGCAACGGCGCTATTGAACATCATTGACAGGGACCACGCCATCGACCTCAATGGAACCGGTGGAGATGACATTTTCGACTTTACGTTAAGTAGCACAGAACTCGTGTTGACGATTAACGGGACGCCGCATTCATTTGATCCGGCACTTATCTATAATCTCTACCCGCACGGATTAGGAGGGAATGACCACTTCACGCTTACAGGTAGCACTGGAAATGAGACTGTCGTCTTACATCCTGGCACCATCGTCTTGAGCGGACCTGGCTATCAAGTCGATGCCGATGGCATGGAGGATAATCGCGTCGATGCGGGCGGTGGTGGAACGGACACTGCAAGTCTATACGACTCAACGGCGAACGATACGTTTAACGGCCATACGACATACAGCGACTTGCTCGGACCGGGTTTCTATAATCGCGTAACGGGTTTCGACTCAGTGAACGCCTACGCAACAGCAGGAAGCGCCGGAAGTCCTGGCGACCGGTCCAACTTCTACGATTCGGTAGGCAACGACACGTTCACCGGTCGACCCACAAACAGTACTTTGACGGGTACTGGCTACTCCATCTACGCCGAAAGTTTCGATAAGGTGTTTGCCTTCGCTACAGCGGGTGACGCGGGCGGAGTGGGCGACCGTGCCTACCTGTACGACTCAGCAGGAAATGACTTGTTCTCCGGCCGCCCCACCTACGGCGTGTTGTCGGGAACAGGCTTTTACAACCACGCCGAAAATTTCGATAAGGTGTATGCTTATTCCACGGCGGGTGATGCGGGGGGCGTTGGGGACCGGGCAAATCTTTACGATTCAACTGGCAACGACACGTTCAACGGTCAACCGACCTACGGTTCGTTAATGGGAACCGGCTTCTACAACTACGCCGAAAATTTCGACAAGATATTTGCATACGCAACTGCGGGTGATGCGGGAGGGGTTGGAGACCGTGCTTATATGTATGATTCAACTGGAAACGACACGTTTACCGGTAGACCAACATTCAGCGTATTGGCAGGAACCGGATTTTATAACTACGCTGGAAGTTTCGACAAAGTGTATGCCTATGCGAACGCGGGAGATGCGGGAGGCGTTCGTGACCGAGCCTATCTCTTCGACTCGGTCGGCAACGACACATTCACCGGTCGACCCACCTACAGTACGCTGGCGGGAACCGGCTATTACAACTATGCGGGAAGTTTCGACAAAGTGTATGGCTATGCAACTGCTGGTGACGCAGGTGGGGTTGGTGACCGAGCCAATCTCTATGATTCAGCCGGCAACGACACGTTCATTGGTCGACCCACTTACGGTATTTTGTCTGGAGTCAACTTTTATAACTACGCCGGAAGTTTCGACAAAGTGAGTGCCTACGCAACTGCCGGAGATGCGGGAGGCGTTGGCGACCAAGCCTACCTATACGATTCGGCAGGCAACGATACTTTCACAGGACGATCAACTTTCAGTTCGATGGTAGGAACCGGCTATTTCAACTACGCTGGAAGTTTTAACAGAGTGTATGCCTTTGCTACGGCGGGTGATGCCGGCGGTGTCGGGGACCGGGCCGATCTATACGACTCGACAGGCGACGACTTGTTCTATGGTCGTTCGAATTACGGCTATTTGTCAGGCGCAAATTTTTACAATTACGTCAGTTCGTTCGATAGTGTAAACGCCTACGCAACCGGCGGCGGCACCGACACTCTCGACAAAGACGCCGTTGATTACTTGTTCTCAAGTTTCGGCACATGGGAAATCATTTTGTAGTGACGATTGAGAGAGTTGTTGTCAACCAGAACCCTTTCCCATTTTCATAGATAGACATTTGTGCCACGCACCTAATTGTGGGAAAGTTGCGGAATTGCTATCAAGGGAGCAACAAATATTTGACGAGTACTTCGGCCTGAATTGCTTTAAAGCGATGAAATTTCGATTGTCCAAGCTATCCAACATGCGTCGATCGAGCCTATTTGGCTCGCGCAGAAGAAAAAACGGGATGCGACCCTTGGTTTCGATGAGAGTAGATCCGACAAAGGAAGGGAGCGATCGTCTCAGTCTTCGGAATTGATGTGCAAACCTATGCCATGATGCCCACCCACTATCATTTGATTCTGCGTCCTTTGGTTGATGGAAAGATGAGGCGGTTCATGGGCTGGATTGGAGGCACTCATGCGATGCGCTACCATGCACATCGTCATACAGGCGGACCTGGGCACATCGATCAGCAACGGTACAAGAGCTTTCCGATTCAGGACAGCGAACACTTCTTCATTGTCTGCCGATACGTCGAACGCAATGCGCTACGTGCTGGGCTGGTCGATCGAGCGGAACAATGGCGTTGGGGCTCTCTTCGGTATTGGCTTCGCAAACCTGCATCGCAGCCACTACTGTTTGCGTCCTGGTCGATCGCAAGACTTCCTCGATAGATGGAGCCGGTCAACACTCCGCTATCGGAACCAGAGTTGGCTGCGGTCCGGCTTTCAGCCCAACGGGACAGACCCCTTGGCGACCCTGACTGGGTCGAGTCCATTGCAAGTCGTCTCAACCTAGAATCGACCATGCATCCCCGCGGCCGCCAACAGATACACTTCCCTTCCATCAGAGCGGCCAGACCGTTGGGAAAATTTTCCTCATCGATAGTTGAGCGATGACTGGGCACCTTGGGGCTTATCTACCAGTGGAGCCCGCTATCGATGGACGCATTGGTCAGAATGGGAAGTTGGATCGGCCTTCTAGGTCGGCCGTAAAAAGAATCCCGACTGTCATAAAGAGTCACAATCACGGTCGGTGGGCTCGGCTTTACACCAGCATGCTACCTTCGTAAGTTCGGGTAATTGCCGGATTACCCTAGCAAAACGTCAGCCTTGTAAAGTAGTTTGGCGAAACGAGTTTCGAATGGTATTATGTAGGTGTCATTCAACAGGCAAGGTGCACCGATGGTTTCTATCCAAATTGATGAACAAACAGCCAAGGCACTGGAAATCGCCGCCAATGCTGCGGGGGTTTCAATTGGCGAGTTTTTAAAGCTCATGGTGCCGCCTACCAAGCAGCGTCAAGATACTCCTTGGGACAGCCTAGAACGAGAATTTACTGCGCTAAGTGTTGACGGTACGTTGCCGACCACATTTTCGCGCGCTGACATTTACACAGACCACGACTAGTCATTGTGCTAACGATCTTAGTTGACACTGGCGTCCTGCTGCGAGCTTTTGACCGAACCTCTCCGGTGCAGAAATCGATTTTTCGAACTTTTCGGAAGCACTGGAATCAAGGTAATCTATTCGTCACTTCTCACCAGAACATTGCCGAATTTTGGAATGTGGCCACACGGCCCGCGTCGGCGCGGGGCGGTTTTGGACTCTCTGTCGATGAGACAAACAAACGTGTGCAGACGATTGAAAAGCTAGGAATGGT
The DNA here is from genome assembly GCA_031373875.1 of Pirellulaceae bacterium. Classification (GTDB taxonomy): domain Bacteria; phylum Planctomycetota; class Planctomycetia; order Pirellulales; family Pirellulaceae; genus JANMGV01. The sequence continues at coordinate 7,037 of JANMNK010000972.1, forward strand.
CTTACCCTTCACGAACGCCTGCTATGCGGCGTGGCGACAGTTGCTAATAACTCATTCGATCATGGGAGTATCCGTTCACGATGCGCGGATAGTTGCAACCATGAAGACGCATGGAATAGCTCACCTGCTCACCCTGAACGAAGCAGACTTCCAGCGATACAGTGGCCTGACGGTCTGGACACCCGACTCAATTAGCTGACGGTTAATTTCGCAGTTTAACGGTCGGTTCTTCTCCACAGTGTGAAGACAGATTGCTTCTACGCTTCGTTGTAACTGCCTTATCATGATGGCACCACCAAGGGAAAGTGGCCAAAGGCTAATTCTGTTTGGGTTTCCGCCACTTACGATTCAATTGGGCTCTGTTATGGTTGTGAAGTTGACTAGTCGTGTCGTCGTCTTTTCAAGACTCGCGGCTCTAACCGGCCGGGGCGATTGCCCGTTGAAGAATTGCTAGCTGATTAAGTTACAAGCCTCCGATAAAGCGGCGGCACTATGCGCCCGTCCGACGCGTAGACCTGCAACGCCTCCCAGTGATTGTGAAGATAACGAAGTGCGTCCGCCATCTCTGTTACGGGCCGATCTGGGAAGTACGTCCTGATCGGTCAAGCTGTCAATGTAATTGTTGATCACGTTTAGGATCGGGACCGCGTGCGTTTGGCGATGCTCCGTCCGTGCCTTTGCATCCATACCTTGCTCCCGTGCGTTCATGTCGCCCGGTTTGGCTTCGGGGATTTCTTTTGGCATCAGCATGCGGCAATTACTTTCGTTCAACCCAACTACAATGTCTCCCTGAACCTGATTGGCCATGTAGGCACAAAAGGTCTGATCGCGAAGTCGACTTGCTCAACGACAATTAGAAGTACTGAGCCATTCGTATCGCAACTTGGAGTTGTTACGCCACTAGACTGAGACTGAACGTCGTTTGACTGGGGCTAACCCAGTTTTCCGGCCATGTTCTAGCTTGAGCGCATGTTGTGATACAGTGCAGCCGCGTAAAAGCCGATTAAGATAATCACTGCGGCTTTGGCATAAGTCTGCGATGATTTCGAACAAAGCAGCTTGTAGAAACCGATGAGTCCATCGTCTGTTGCGTTTAGGGTCTGGCTTGAGAAAACTGCTGGCAACAGGAGGATACAGAGTGAAATTATCATGATCCAGGGCGCAACTCTGAGAACTACTTTTCCAAGTTGACGCATTCGTTCACCGCCACGATTCCCTGACGTCTTTTTAGGAAGCGAGTTTTTGGACACTTCTCGTTGAACGCCGTTACCGGTAAACAACGATTTGGGTTTTTGCCATGCAACGGACAGCAAATATTAGTCTGAGGCGCTAGCCGATCTTCGCGATGGTTCAGAGGAAAATCGGCTAGCGTCTCAGGCTCATAAAACAATTTACTTACATATGGATTAACTTGAAAACACCAACATGAATACCGGCGTTCAGCGAGAAGTGTCAGCTTCTTTGCGAAGTGCATTAATGCTACGCTGTGGCCATGCTTTGAGATTCTTCTGCTCGTAGGTCGTCGATGAGGGGCCAGAGTTCGTCGATTTCGTCTTTGGAAAGGTTGCCGATGAGAACGTCGGTGATCAAGTGTTTCTTCTCAGGGTGCTTGCGAACGAGTTTGCCAAAGTTCAGACCTTCGTAGAATGCCAAGACGAGGCGGCGCATTCTATTGAGGTATTTTAGGTGCTCGGGTTCCCATATCCGTAACCGTAATTCGCTTGGATCGTTGACATCCAGAGCGTCGGCAATCGCATCAGCAGCCATTGCTGCCGAAGTGAATGCCAGAAGAACGCCAGAGGAATAGAGCGGGTCCAAGAATCCGAACGCGTCGCCAATGAGGACCCAACCATCGCCTGCGGCCTTAGTAGCCTTGTAGGAATATTCCTTTTGAATGTGAAAATCGTCGACGCGAGTCGCGTTTGCAATCCTTGGCTGAACTCCTGGGCATCGAGCCACTTCTTCATTGAAGATAGCTTCTGCGTTTTTCGAAACGCGATTTTGAAAAAGGTAATCCTGGCCTGCCACGACCCCGACACTGACGATGTCGTCGTGCAACGGAATGTACCAGAACCAGCCCTTTTTCTCTTTCGTCTGAATGACGATGGTCCCGCCGCCATCTATCCCCGGATCGCGCACCGCGCCTTTCCAGTAAGACCAAATGGCTGCTTTCTTGAGAACGGCATCCCATTCTCGCAACCCCATACGATCCATGATCATTGACGATTGGCCGCTGGCATCGACGACGACTTGAGCGCGCACTTCCTTTTCATCTTGTCCCTCTAGCTTGACTCGCACGCCCACCGCTCGTTGTCCGTCGAACAGCACATCCAGCACGCGAGCGCCTTCGTGAACTTCCACGCCGTTGGCTCGGGAATTGTTCAGCAACATTTCGTCAAACTCGCTTCGTACAACTTGCCAAGTTTGCGATCGCTCGTGAGGATCGTAGTCCGGGAAACGAAACGGCTCGGAAAGCTTGCCGTGTTCATTGATGAACTGGACGCCGTACTTTTTGGTGAAGTGGCTGGCACGCATTTTGTCAATTAGGCCAAGTCGTTCCAATACCGGGAAAGTAAAAGGGATGAGCGATTCGCCGATATGGAATCTGGGAAAGTGCTCTCGTTCAAAGACAACAACGCGGTAGCCTCGTTTTGCCAACAAGGTCGCTGCGGTCGAACCGGATGGGCCTCCGCCAATTACAATTACGTCGTATGCGTTTTCATTGCGAATCATGGTTCTTTTCTCAGCGACTCAAAAGGATTTGTTCGAGTTAGAAAAAGTTGGACTTTGGTAATAATTTTGTTTGAGCTATTCGTTGAGCTTGTATCGAAATTGAATCGACTACTGCCAATGGCTGGCTTCTGGTTCGTGGGGTTCGCGGGCTTTCTTCAATAACTGGATTAGCGACTTGAGTTCCGGCGCGGTCAAATGACTCAGTTGCTGTGCATGGCACTCTTGGAGGGGCTTTGCAATTTGATCAAGCAAGGCAATTCCGCTTTCCGTGATCGATACCAATACCTCGCGGCGATCCGACAGCGAACGCGATCGGGCGATCCAACCGCTGTCCTCCAATCGGTCGAGCATTCGCGTAATGTCGGGAGCTCGCGAAACCAACCGTGCAACCAAGCTTAAGGTTGGAACGGCCTCAGGTGCGTCTGCACGCAGCAACCTAAGAACATTGTACTGCTGAGCGGT
>JANMNK010000992.1:0-5918 GCA_031373875.1 Pirellulaceae bacterium
CCAGCGAATTTGCGAACGCGTTAACAACCATTTCGCCGGATATGCCGGATTCTGCGCAAAAAAATTTAGCCAATCGGGTTCCGAAAAACGCGTCAACCCGCCGCACGATGTTTCGTTTTGCGGTGTTGGCTGTTCTTGCAATCTGTGGGATTGTTGTGTCGATTCTTGCGATAAGGAATTCTCAAAAGCCAGTTCTTGCAGAGGTATCCATGCCAATAGGATCTATATGGCGGGGAGAGTTTGCCTGGGATGGGGCAAGCTCGGACAAGCATACGGCCCAATTGATTGTAACTGAGCGCAACGAAGCTCATTTACAAGCGCAATATGTGACGGAAAAAGGGAAATTTGAGTGGACCGTCAGTGGAAGCCTGATTGATAATCGACTTGAGCTCAGATTCATCAAGACCTTGATAACTGGCACCCCACAAGGCTTGATTGAGACTGGTCGTCTATCAGGCAAACTTGATGGCAATTCAATTAACGTAGTCTTTTCCGATTCGAGCGACATGTCGACGGCAAGTTTTGATTTGCACCGAATTCCGGACAAACCCTAATTCCATGGTCCCTTAATGAAGCGGGCCAGACAATTGGTTCAACCCAAGTCCGGCCCGAATATCGTTTCGAGTATTGAAGGTGATTGGAGCGAAAACTAATCAGTCTTCTTCGTCCCACTCTTCTTCATCTTCTTCCTCATCGTCATCATCGTCGTCCCAATCCTCGTCGTCGTCGTCCCACTCGTCGTCTTCTTCATCATCGGCTTCTTCATCGTCTTCTTCGTCGTCGACTTCTTCCCACTCGTCTTCTTCTTCGACGTCTAGCTCATCATCGACTTCTTCGTCTTCGACCTCGTCTTCATCTTCTTCATCATCGAATTCGTCTTCATCGTCTTCGAATTCGTCATCTTCCAACTCTTCGTCTTCGAGATCGTCATCGTCGTCGTCATCATCTTCTTCGTCGTCGAATTCGTCTTCATCTTCGTCTTCATCGCGACGTGCGTAGAGCGGTTGAACCAACGAATGGCCCATACGGTCTTCAAACAACTTCGCTTGAGTTTCCGTCAAACGGGGTGCAACAAGCGTCATTCTCACAGTGGACTCCTTTATTCTTCTGAGCCAATTCAGGGTAGTTCGATTACTTCGGGTAAATCTGTTGTGGGTACGTTTTGGTTTGAATTCACATTTTCGTCAAGCGCCCGACTAAAAATTGGTTCGTTTGAACGCAATTCTTTTGCACGAGGCAGTCGATCCAGCGACTTCAGCCCAAATAACTGTAAAAAACGTCTTGTTGTTCCGTAAAGGTAGGGTCTACCTAATTCCTCACTCCGACCGGCAATTCGTACTAAGTCTCGCTCCATTAACTGCCGAAGCATTTCGCTGCATCCGACGCCGCGAATTGCCTCAATATCCGCCCTTAGCACGGGTTGACGGTAAGCGACCAGTGCCAAAGTTTCAAGCAATGGTTGGCTTAACCGCAATTCCCCGGGAATACTAGCAAGTCGACGAAGCCATTTTGCGAACTGTGGGCGAGAAAGCAACTGGTAACCCCCAGCAACTTCCTCAATTCGCATGGCGTGGCCTTCGTCGTCATACAATTTATTCAGTTGGCGAGTCAGTGTACGAGCTTGTGTAGCATCCGCCAACCCAGCCAATTGTGCCAGTTTTCGGCTGGCGATCGGCTCTCGGGTCACAAAAAGTACCGCTTCGACCCGACCCCGCAAAACTTCATCTGGTTCCGCCTGAACTTCGGCTTTTTTTGCCTCTAGAACGACAGTTTCGGGCGCTTTTGGGCCAGATTCCGAAAAAATAGCTGACCAAACCCCCGTTCTCATTAAGGCTCGCTGCAAAGGATGATGAAACGTCGCACCCGACGTCGAGGAACGTATGAAAGTTTGAGAGCGGGTATTTCCCAGGCTGCGTCCGTACACTTGAATATCTCCATGACCGAAAAATTCATCGCCGGTGCTAATAACTTGTCGAAATCATAATCTTTTGCCACGTCGAGTGGAATTCAAGTTCCCGTTGCATTTCGCCTAAACTGAAAGTTGTCGGTTAAACTGACGCGTTGACACGATTCGGTTCACCAGCCGCTGGCGGCCCCAAATTCTATTTCAAATTTTAAAACCTCCTTCAAAGCGACCTACATGAGTGTATCTGAAAAATCCGTGCCAGTTTTAGAAAAAGGACCGGCTTGGACACCTTTGCGATGGTGGATTGTCATTGGCTCCACTGTCGTGGGATTGGTGATTTTTTCTTTCCTGGCAGTGATGATCGGTGGTCTGGTCTCGGGCTCTGAGTTTTCACCGCAAACCTTTTGCCGAAGAACGTTTTACTATTCAAGGCTTCCAGTTTTCCGCCTTCAATTGGGCAGAACCGAAGTTAACTCGCTGACAGGCAACCTTGCTTGTTCGACGTTGATTACTTCCAACATAACGGGAGCTATACCAGGAAAAATTCGCTGGGATCTCATTGATTATTCCGTTAGCGGACGACCAACGGCCGAAGGCGACGCGGCGATTCTGATGAAGTATTTGGAAGCTCGAGACTATGACGGCAACTCGATTTGGGAAACTTGGACCAAGGATAATAGTGCGCTTGCAAAAATCCTCTGGCCTGTCATTCAACAACTTGCCATTCACCGTTGTTACTTTGCCATTCCCGAAATTATGCAATTTGCACGGACAAAGCCTACTACTTCGGAACTGTCGAGCTTGATCGCCAAAGTATCCCAGGAGAGTGCCGCTATCCGCGCTCAAGCTTTCCTCGATGCCAATGATCCTCAATCCGCTCAAGCCCTCTTGGATTGGGCAATCTCTCTCAAACCATCCGAAGCGCTCTCAGAATTGAGAGCAAGAATTCCATCGCAACCGAGCAATGAAGCGAGCGAAACGAAAGTATCTGCTGAGTAAGCGTTTGTGAAGAGTAACCACCAATTGAAAGTAGCGATGAAGAGTACCATTTACCTCGATAACAACGCGACGACGCACTTGGATAATAGCGTCCTGCAATGCATGGTGGAAACTTGGAACAAACAGCGAGGAAATCCAGCAAGCCAGCATAAATTCGGACGCGAATCGAGACGGATCGTCGAAGCCGGTCGCGACGTAATCGGCGAACTTTGCGGCATGCAATATTTCGGTTCCGATACCGACCAAGTCGTTTTTACTAGCGGCGGTACCGAAGCGAACAATTTAGCGATCTCCGGTCTCTCCGCAGAGTCAGGTAAAATTGTCATTTCCGCTGTAGAACACGCAAGCGTTTTGGAAGCTGCCGAAAAATGGCGTCTGACCGGTCGTTCGGTTTGTGTATTGCCGGTCGACTCTCAGGGATTGCCCGATCTAACGTTTCTCGAAACCTTGATCGACCAGCATCGCAGTTCCGAATCACCGGACGATCGAATCGCACTCGTTAGCGTGATGTTGGCGAACAATGAAACCGGAGTGATCGCTCCCATTCAGCAAATCGCTGCGTTGTGCCGACAAGCTCAAATAACCGTTCATACCGACGCTGTTCAAGCACTCGGCAAGTTCCCAATGTCGTTCTCCGAACTCGGAGTCGATGCGATGACGATCACAGCCCACAAACTCCACGGTCCCGTCGGGATTGGTGCGCTGCTTTTACGTCAAGGTGTACAGATTGAACCGCAACTGCGGGGTGGATTTCAGCAAGCTGGTTTGCGTCCTGGTACCGAACCGGTGGCCTTGGTGGCGGGATTTGCCAAAGCGGTTGATCTGGCGGTTGGCTCGCTCGCGGAACGGGAATCGCTTATGAAATATCTTCGTGATGAGTTCGAACAAGGTATCGCCGAACAAATCCCAAACGCCGTCTTTGTTGCAAAAGACCAACAGCGACTGCCGCAAACGAGCTGCGTCGCATTTCCCGGTCTTAATCGACAGCAACTGCAAATGAGCTTGGACTTAGACGGAATCGCTTGCAGTACCGGATCGGCGTGTGCCAGCGGGAGCAGCCAGCCATCGCATGTACTGCTGGCTATGAAATTTCCCACGGAGATTGTCGAAGGGGCTATTCGGTTTAGCCTGTCTCACGAAACCACCCACGAGTCGATCGCGGAAGCGGTCACGCGAATTACGACGGTCGTGAAACGCCTCCAAGCCAACTAAGTCAAGGCAATTAAGTAATCGCGGCTCGTTCTACCAGCTTTTCAAGTCGTTTGCAGAGTATTCCTTTGAAGTCAACCTTTGCCGACTTGAGCCGTATATAATGCAACGAACAATTTTCTTCTCTTAATAAGTGCTTCTCTTCGGAATTTGATTATGCAATTTTTCACTGGCCGCCTTCGATCGTTTCCCGTTATCGCAATGGCGATCGCCATTGTTTGCAGTCTCAATTCTTGGACGCTTGGCCAAGATCCCGAAATCGTCAAACAGTTGCAGTCCGCCGACGCAGAGCAACAATTGCTTGCGATCGAGCAGATCGGCGCTCTAGACGAAAAAGGAGCAGTTTATCTCGATTCGCTCATAAAGTTATTGTCAGGCGAAGATCGCGACGTTGCCAACCAGGCTGCTTTGTGTATCGGTGCGATGGGACCTGTTGCGTTAAGAGCAGCGCCAGCACTTGTCGCTAACATGGATGATTTTGCCGATACGACAACCGAAAAAGAACAACTTTGGATTTCCTTCAGCCGTGCCCTGTTTGGAATCGGTCCCAAGGTCGTCCCAACCCTCGTCGCGGGAATCGACAATGCCAATCTTCCGCAGTTCGTAGGCATTTGCGCAGCGTTACACGACTTGGGAGATGTCGCAGAACCAGCGTTACCAAAATTGATTGCAAAAGCTGAAGAGAATAAATACGGCTACCGCTGGTCTGCCGTCTATGTCATGGAGGCCATCGGAAAACCTGCTGTGAAGGCAATGCCTATCCTGATTGACTGCTTGAAGGACGAGGATTTTCAATTTCAAGTCGTCGCGTGCCGAGTTCTCGCAGCGATAGGTCCTGACGCGAAAGAAGCCAAACCCTTCTTGTACGACATTATCGAAAAAAGCGCACCCTCCGCGCGAGGTCGTGCTGCCATTGCTCTGGGCGCAATTGGTTGCTCGGATGGCGACGATGAAAAAGTTCTCAGCACTCTCGTGTCGGCATTAAATCAGTTCAATCAAGTTGTGCGCGAACGCGCTGTAATCGGGATTGGTCGGCTGGGTCCCAAAGCCATGCCGATCGTCGAGGAAGTACGGAAAGCAGCTAACAGCTCGGATTTCGCAGGCCGCAGCGAAGCTTGTCTCGCGCTTTGGCGAATCACTGGCGATGCTCGAGAGGCCACCGATATTTTGATTAGCCTATTTGCATTTCTCGAACATGATTTGCTCGCAATTACCGCATTGGGAGAAATGGGACCCGCCGCAGCGCCAGCAATCCCCGAACTGCTTAAGAAAATGGAGAACGAAGATTTGTCGTATGCCCTCGAGGGCTGCGTTGCGCTCGGAAAAATGGGGCCCGCAGCAGCCAGCGCGATGCCAAAACTATTAGAGCTCAGCAAGAGCCCTGACTCCGAATTGCGAATTGTCGCTAAGAAAGCGTTGCAATTAATCGATGCCCCACTCGATCGCACCGTAAAATAGTTTGCCGATCGCCTGCTTTGGTTCGCTAGCAATCAACGGAAAACTGTCATTTGCCCGGACAGAGTTGGTTGCTAAACTCCGCGACCATGTTCATGCGTCGATACAATCTTCACGTCTTAGTTGAAGTCATCAAACTTTTCGTTGTTGCGCTAACCGCGATGACGCTGATTAGCGTATTGGTTGGGGTCGTGGAGAAATTGATTGCGGAAGGCCTTGGCGTTTTCGCGATTCTTCAGCTTCTTCCCTTCGTACTTCTCATCTCTCTCCAATTCGTAGTCCCTGCAACGTTGCTGTTTGCCGTCTGTAGTGTTTTTGGACGCATGGCTGCGGACAACGAGATTGTTGC
>JANMNK010001016.1:0-3271 GCA_031373875.1 Pirellulaceae bacterium
CGCACGAGTTGTCGAGCGCAGTCCAGCGAGTCGTTTATTTACGCCAGCAGAACGTACTCGAAAGTCAATCGCCGACCGGTCTTTTCAAAATACCTGTCAGCCGCAGCCATAATTTTTTCAATCCCGATATTACTGTTTACAGGAACTAATCGGCTGCGAAGCTCATCGTTGGGGGCGTGAAGACTGATTGCCAAATGATAGGGTGAGTTGGCTTCGGCGAGCTTGTCAATGCTCGGTGGAAGTCCGACGGTGCTGATGGTGATTCGTCGTGGGCTGATACCCAAGCCCTGTTCGGATTTGGCAACTTCGAGGGCTTCCATCACGCGATGGAGATTAGCCAACGGTTCGCCCATGCCCATCATCACGATATGGCTGAGGCGCTCTTCGTCGGGCAACAATCGCTGTAGCCGCAACATTTGTTCGACAATCTCGGCCCGGGTCAAATTGCGATCGACGCCATCCAAACCGCTCGCGCAAAAGACGCAGCCCATCGCACAGCCAACTTGACTGCTAACGCAAATCGAGCGGCGGACACCGTCGCGAAGCAACACGCACTCGATCAGCCCGCCGTCGGCGAGTTTCAAGAGCAATTTCTCTGTTCCGTCGTCGGATTGCTGATGCTTGGTGACTTCGGATTGAAAGATGTCGAAGGCTTCGGCAAGCACGCTGCGCAACGATTTTGGTAGATCGGTCATGTCGTCAAACGAACTTGCACGACCTTGGTAAATGCCGTGCAAGATCTGCTTGGCCCGATAGACAGGCTGGTCGTGTTCTTTCAACCAGTCTTGGAGCTTTTCAAGACTGAGCTCCAAGATGGTTGGTTTTGTAGGGTTAGTGGGATCCATGAATTCCTCGACCAAGACGTGCGAAACATGATAGTATGATCGCATGAATTGTCGTTTTCCGTAAGTTGCTGATATTTCCGTGGAAAAAACATGCTGCCCGACGATGAACTTTGTCTGTGTTTTCACGTCAGTTGGCGAAAAGTCATCAATTACCTTCGCGTCCACAAACCTCGACGCGCTAGCCAGTTAAGTGAGTGTGGGGGGGCCGGAACTGGTTGCGGTTGGTGCCGAAAGCAATTGGAACGCATGGCTCAGGCTGTCCAAGAAGACCCGCCTTCGGGACCCGAAATCGATCAATGGCTGGTGGACCATTCCCCTGCCAAACAAGCCTACGCCGAAGGTCGTCAAACCTACATCGCCGCAGGTAAAGGAACGCCACCAAGCAAGTAGTCGCTCTACGCAGCCTGCAAAAGTCGTGTGGACGTTTGACCGATGTCAATTCTTTGCAAGATGGTCGCCAAGGACCAAAGTCGGTGCATGTGCATCCTCAGGCAATGGGCCTCATCCCGCGTTGCTGGGTTTTGCTGGCTAAAGGTTTGGCGAACGCGAAGGACTTTCGCTATTTACCCAAATGCCTCGTGTGTGTTAGGCTTTGGAATGACCCATCTTTTTTAATTGAAAAAGGATTTTCCAGGAAAGGCACGGAGGAGCCGACGAATGCGCTTAGTTCATCTCGATATCGATCGTTTCGACGCAAACAATTCTATTCATCTTGGGCCACTAGCTGCGGGCTTGAACGCCGTTTGCGGACCCCAATCTTCGGGTAAGTCCACGATTTCACGATTCGTTCGTGCGATGATGTATCCGAGCGAATCGACTAGCCTCGATCGACTGCCAGATGAATTGCGTTCATCCAAAGGCTCGATGGCTTGGGTAGATCAAGCCGGTATCCATCGGACCTATTCACACAATTCACCCGATGAACCGAATGGCACAACATCGCCTTACCAAGGCTATTGGGCAGATCGAACTGCTTATGTCGGATCGGAGCATCGAGCTTGGGATAATATTCCCGTCGACGCATACGACGCAATTTATTCGGGAAGACTGGGCGAAATCTCTATCGATCGACTATGGAACGCTGCCAAACGAATCGGTGTCCAAGGTCACATTTTCGCACAAGAAGATTTGACAAACGACTGGTCGGACATGCATCGCGATCATGCGAGCAACTCGGAACAAAGCAAGCTGTATTGGCAAAATGAACGACAACGCTTGCTGTCGCGATTGGCCGATCTCGACGTCGCGTATTCGCATCGAACGACACACACAACCGTTCACTCAGGTCCTGTTCGACAACGTTTAGACTCCGTACGTTCCGAAATCACCGCGCTTCGCATCCGAGAATCTGAGTTAGTTGACGCATTGGCGTCCGAATCCCGTGTATCGAATCACACATCTGCAGAGACCCTGTCCAGCCGCCCCCAGAATTTGCATGAACTCGATCGACAGCTCATTCGCTGGCGACAAACGCTGGAAGAAATTCGTTCGCAACGTGAACAGCTCGAGCGAACAACTCACGACATCGAAACCGATTTACGAATGGGCCAGGATCGCCGTGTTTCGCCCGCGATCCGGATGAGCCTGGAAAGGCTGGAAGAGCAAGTCGTTGCCGCTCGTCAGCAGTTGACGGATGCTAATTCACGACTAGGTACCCATGTCTACATGCATCCCCTGGACCAATCGTTGCCGTTCACGCTACGTAAATTGCAGGAAGACCTCTATCACGTTGCAGACCAGCTTTCTCGCAGCGAATCGCAATCGGCCGTGGAATTATTGGCTCGTCAAGTCGCACAGCTCAAGCGTTGTGAAGCCGAATTGGCTCGATCGATCGAACATCTATTCCAAGATCGTTCTCGAACGACCTCGTATGTCTCGAGCGATAAGCATCGATCGTATCATTCGGAGTCACATGATCAACTGCAAGGGGAATTAGCTCGAATTCGGGCGCGACTATCGGACGCCCATGACGAATACCGTCGCTTGGAGAATGATGTTCGCGTGCCCACAACTGCTAACAGCCATCGCATCGATCTGGCCGCCGAACGAGCCGATGTGTTACGCCAATTGCAAGAAGTCGAAACCACACTCTCGGAATTGAACCGCGATCCGCGTTTAGTTCGGAAAGCCATAACGGTTTCTACACGCGAAACGCTGGAAGGGACTCTAATTCCGCGTGCCGATCGCTATTTGCGAGATTTGACTGGCGGTTCGTTACAGCGATTGCCGACGTGGGCCATTGCCAAAAGCATCGTCCGAAACTCGATCGGATGCGCTGTATGTAGCCCACACATCGAACACAACCTCATTCGAAACTCCTCGCATGAAGAACGGCAACTCGTCGAACTGGCACTACGATTGGCGATCATCGAATCGGCTCGTGAAAGTCATGTTTGCGATCTGCCGTTGATTCTCGATAACGCTTT
>JANMNK010001032.1:0-4118 GCA_031373875.1 Pirellulaceae bacterium
ATGATTCGCCTGTTGATCGAAAGATAATCGGCGGCATCGTCGAAGAAGAAGGACTCAGTACAACCTACGCCGAAGATGGCCGACAAGCTCTTGAGTTGATGGCAGCTCAAAAGTTTGACATTGTGCTCACAGATTTGCAGATGCCAGTTCTCGGCGGTTTGGAGTTGGTTCGGGAGATTCGCATTCGATATCCCAACACGCCCGTCATTTTAATTACTCGCCTGGGAAGCGAGGACATTGCAGCTCAAGCCCTACGCGATGGCGCGGCAAGCTATGTGCCGAAGCGCAATCTTAAACGCGACTTGGGGTCCGTCCTGGAAGCAGTCTTGTCGGCTGTCGAGTCGGCTCAGGAAAGTGAACATGTCCGTGAGATCTTTACGGATTCTGTAAGTCATTATGTGTTGGGATATGAACCGAATGCCCCGAAAGCCCTTATCAATCACTTTCAAAAGTGCTTAAACTACACCAACGTTCATAGCGACACCGAAAAAATCCGAATTGGAACGGCGCTCGCCGAAGCGTTAGCAAATGCCATCGATCACGGTAACTTGGAGCTTTGTTCGGAGTTGCGAGAGTCGGACATTACGCTTTATAGAAAAACTGCGGCGGAGAGATCCAAGCTTGAACCGTTTCGTGATCGCAAAGTGCATGTGACGGCTCGATTCCAGCCAGACCAAGCTACTTTTGTCATTCGCGACGAAGGACCAGGTTTTGATCCGTTGTGCTTACCGGATCCGACCGACCCGGAGAACTTGTGCAAGCCCGGTGGTCGCGGCGTCATGTTGATTCGAACTTTTATGGACGAAGTTTCTTTTAACGATAAAGGCAACGAAATCACAATGATCAAACGATTGTGATTTAAGTCCCGTTCGTTTTAGCTGATTGAGTAAGAATTCGTTCCGTGCTAAGTTCTTGGCGTGTTGTCCGGTCGTTCATTATTTCGCGAGGGTGTCACGATCAATGAAATCGCGAATCACTCGATTTCTAAAGTGATTCCTAAAGCACCGATAACTTTTTTGCCTTCGTAATTGGCGTGGCACATCACGCATTTATCCATCACGACGGGGATCGGCGTAACCGAAGTCAGCATCTTCTTTCCGTCTTTTTCGGCGATTTGTTCATACAGCGGCTTGCCGTCCAACATTGCTTTGATAGCCGCCTTTTCGAAATCGTTCTTGGGCAAATTGTCGTCGTCAATCGCTTCACCCGAGGCGTCAAGCAAACGAACTTCGTGAAAATTATTATCCTTCATCGCTTTGAACAACAATTGAAACGCGTCGCCTGCCGCGAGATCAGAACTCTCTTCAACATAGTTCTTCGTGACAATCACGATCGCATTCTTGTACAATGTGTCTAACATCTTGGCTTGTTTTCGAGCCCGTGCGAGCGCCGCATCTGCTTCCTTGTCCGCCGTCGCGGCGAACGACGAGGGCGAAGACATTTGCGATGCGAAAAATGCAGTGAAGACGAACACGACGAGGGAAACAGCAGCAATACGTTTCATTTCAAAACTCCCATACTTGCAAGAATACCGATGCTTGAAACATTCTGGCAACGAGATCCGCTATAATCGACAATCGTATCCAGATATGGTTGACCAGTTTACTCGACGTCTTTAATGGATGTCAATGTCCATAATAGAAAGTCCGTGCGGGGTTCTGGGGCCAGCGGCAGGAATTGCCTTACCCAACGTGGGACGGGTCTCCAGGCCCGTCCCGTTCAGTTACCGAGCAATTTGAGTTTCCACAAAAGGGGGATCGCGTGTTTTCACAAACGGTAGAGTACGCTTTGAGAGCCATCGTATTTTTGGCAGGCAAGCCCTTTGAATCGGCTTTACCCCAAAACAGTGAGCAGATTGCGACGACTACCAAAGTCCCACACGCTTACCTTTCCAAAGTCCTTAAGCAACTGACCGAAGCCGGTTTGATTCAATCGCGTCGCGGGGCTAACGGTGGTTTTGTATTGGCTCGCGATCCAAGCGAATTGACGATTCTGGAAGTTGTCAACGCCGTCGATCCCATTCAAAGAATCAAGAAATGTCCGCTGGGATTGTCCTCGCACGGCATCCGATTGTGCCCCCTGCACTTGCGAATGGATCAGGCTCTCGCGAGCGTTGAGCATGCATTCGCGGCGACGACCTTGGCGGAAATCCTTGCCGATCCGAATCCCAGCATCCCACTATGTAACTTTCCCGAAAAACCCACTTCCAAGACGACGCGCAGCAAGAAATAATTGCTTGAGCTGTTCTGCGAGGGACATCATGAGTCGCGAGTTTCGCTTTTCCACTGGAGTTGCGATGGAACGACGAAGCGTTTACAAATTTTTTGCATTCGTGATTTCTTTCGCGTGCTGGTTCACAGAAATCGGACCCGTCGCTACAGCTCAAGATCAAGTGCGGGCTGTCGACGATCAAAAGCAATTGCGGCACTGGCTTGAAAATATGGTGTGGCATCACCACTATTCTCGAGAGGAGATCGTGTCTGTCCTGGGTATCTCTCATGACCAGTTGAACGCAGCGCTTCGCAAGTTTGATATTCGGCCTGACAACAAACCCCTTGCCGAAGTCGATCCGCCGGTCTTTGTCCTTCCCTATCCCGGCGGACGTCATCCCCGCATCGGGTTCCTTGACGGAGCCATCGAACCCCAGCGTGAGACGAAACTCAGTGTGTTCACACCTTGGGATCGAAACAGTTACGTCGTGATCGTTATCCCTGTAGCGATTTGGTCGAACTTGGGCCTTACTTATTTTGCACATAAGCACGTTGATACGATTTGGACGAATCAGAAATTCAAGTTACCGCAATTGGAATGGCGTCGAATGTCCGACGGCACATTCTCGATACGACGCGAGTTACCAAATAAAATTGCATTCCAAGTGGACGCGACTCCACATCGAGATCATTTGGCAATGCGAATGCAACTGACGAACGGAACTTCTGAAAAACTGAGCGATCTACGGGTTCAGATGTGCGCGATGCTCAAAGGCGTTGTCGGTTTTGACGCACAAACGAACGATAACAAGATTTTTCGGGGCTCATTGGCTGCGTGTCGCAATGAATCGGGCGATCGCTGGATTATTTTTGGTTGGAAGCCCAATCATCGAACTTGGGGAAACGCCCCATGCCCGTGCCTTCACTCGGACCCAATCATTCCGGATTGCGAACCGGGTCAAACCAATCATGTCGACGGCAGATTGTCTTTTTATCAAGGCACCGATATCGACGAGGAACTTGCGAGGATCGAGGGCATTTGGAATCCCGAAACAGAAATTGAAATTATCGGTCGAGCAACTGATGCAGCAACGGGATTGCCCGTCGCTTGTCGGCTTTATGTTCAAGACAGCAATGGCCGCTGGTACTTTGCAAAGCCGAATTCCGAAAAGGGGCGAGCCATTCGCTACGAAAAGCAAAATTGGTTGAATGCTCGCTCTCAGGAATTCCACACGAGCCTCACCGCCGATCCATTTTCGCTCAGCCTACCACCAGGCCAATACACCATCACGGCAGAACGCGGTAAAGAATATTTGACTTGGCAAAAACAGATCGTCGTTGGGAAAGATCCGATCGAATTGGATATCGAGCTTAATCGATGGATCAATATGGCGGAGCGAAATTGGTTCAGCGGCGACGCGCATGTTCATCGAACAGTTAGCGATATTGCTGTTCCAATGTTGGCCGATGACGTCAACGTCGCGCTGCCCATGGTGTACTGGACAACCCGCAGCGAGCTTTCAGCAGCAGTCGGTGATCGTACAGATCGTGATGACTCGCAATTGCCCGCAAAACTAATCCAAGTTGACGACCAGCACGTCATCTGGCCCAAGAACACCGAATGGGAAATCTTTTCCGTATCCGGCAAGCAACATACGTTGGGTGCATTATTCGCCATCAACCACAAGACGGCTTTCGAAGTCGGCATTCCACCGACACGCAACGTGATGGGGCAAAGCGAGCGCGAAAACGCACTTCTCGACATGGATAAACATGATTGGCCCTTTGCCATGGTCTTGCCCGCCATGGTCGGCAAGTCGCTGACGTACGAGCTTGCCAACAATCATATGTGGCGAACCGAATTCGCTTTTTCAAAATGGTCCACGCCACCGCCCGCTTGGATGCAAG
>JANMNK010001054.1:0-4123 GCA_031373875.1 Pirellulaceae bacterium
CAGGCGTCCGTTCCTTCGATTGCCTCGACACATAGTACTGTTTGGTCGCGAACGGTGACGCTTTGACCAATGTCCAGCCCACCCATCGCTTTAGCAATCTGCCAACCGAAAAGCATGTCTTTTTCTTGCCACGCATTCGGGCGAGTTTTCGAATGACACGCTTCCTCGATGAGTAAGTCGGGCGCAAAGAACGTACCTGGCATGATTGTAAGACCTTTTTTCTCAAACGAAGTGATCGCTGTATTCATCAACGAATCATCCCCCATCGTTTTCGTGCGATGGACCAAATGTGGCAGAAGCGTTCGAAGGCATTCTAAATCGGGTATCTGCGAAACCCATCCCAAACCGTGAAACAGAATCCGCTCTTTAAAAATCTTGCCCGCAAAGACAACTTGTTCGACTCCATTGCGTTTCAACCAATTCTGATACCCGCCAAGCTTACCGATTCCAAACCAGCGAAAGCCATCGGCCATCTCTTGGAGTTCGACCGGCGCGTGATCGCGTATCCCGGCAACGAAAATGGGAATGCCTGCGCGACGAAGCGATTGAGCGACGCAAATGGGATATTGTCCCCAACCGGCAATCAACCCAACCGGCGTCTGACTTTGAGGCAAATTTTTAAGCAGCATCGCGACGACCTTCGCCTGCCTCTTTCTGCAACTCTTCGATGGTATTCTCAAGCAGTCGCAACTTCTTGCGCATTTCGGGAAGTCGAAGGAGGGCCATGTAGTTTTGAATTTGTTCCCGGTGCGGTATTGCCGGACTGCCCAAAAGGATTTGTCCTGGCTTGGAATCTTCGGCTACACCGGATTGCGCACCGACTTGCGTCTGGTCTGCCAAGTGAATGTGGTCTCGCAAGCCGACTTGACCACCAAGCACAACGTAATCACCCGTGCTCGTACTACCAGCGATTCCAACCTGCGCACAAATAAGATTGTGTTTGCCAATATTGCAGTTGTGACCAATCATGACTTGATTGTCGATTTTTGTACCTTCGCCGATGATCGTGGGCCCATACGTACCGCGATCAATCGTCGTCCCCGCACCAATTTCAACATCGTCCTCGACCCTAACCCAGCCAACTTGTGCCGTTCGTTCATGCCGTCCTTTGAATTGTCGATATCCAAAACCATACGCACCCAGAACGGCCGACGCATGAATTAAGACCCGATCCCCGATGATGGTATTGGGATACAACGTCGTGCCCGCAAAAATTTCGCAGCCATCTCCAATGCGACAATCGGCCATGATCGTGACATTGTTGTGAATGATGCAACGCTCGCCGATAACGCATCCTTGGCCGACACTCACACCACGGTCGATCCAAGTCGTTGCATGGACTGTCGCAGTAGAATCAACATGCGCATTTGGATTGATCCCCGCGCGTTCCACTTTGCGAGATGGTCGAAGACATTCAATTATGGTTTCAAATGCTGCATGCGGATTGCTGACAACAATCTGAGGAATTTCGACTTCAGCGAATTCGTTGGGAACAACGACTGCAGAAGCCTTTGAAGCCAACAACTTCGGAACATGTTTCGCATTATCGACCAGCGTGACGATTCCGGAGTCTGCATGAGCAAGCGGCAGCGCGTCACGAATGATGACGTCTCCGGCCTTAGTAAGTCTACCTTGACATGCTCCTGCCAGTTTTTCGAGATTCCATTCCACGACTGATTCCTTTCCTGACATCGTCACCAAAGTCCGTTTGATAGAAAGCTTTTAACCCGAAAGCCGATTTGAAACAATCCGAATCATTTGCAGCGTTCCCGAAAGGAAACGTTCGCCGCAAAAATCGCACCATAAACTGAGCGTGAGTAGGATCACGTCGGTACACTTGAATTGGCTTGCCTGTGGTGCATGTGGACGGTTTGCTAATAGAATTGCTTAGGTTTTCTTTCGCCAGTTAAGTTAAATTTCGAATCGAGCGTCGATTTGTCAGAATGCTAGCCAATGGGAGTTTAGCTATGGGTCTTTTTGCAGGAACGAAATGGGATGTTCCAGCACATTGCGAAATTTGCAACCAACTAGAATCAGAATGCACATGTCCGCCGCCCGCGCCCGAACAAAAGACTTGGCTAGCTCCCGGTAAGCAGACCGCCAAGCTCAATGTGGAGCGTCGCAAAAAAGGCAAACTGGTAACCGTGATTCGCGGCCTCCATCCTTCGGAGACAGATTTCCCCAAGCTACTGACCAGCCTAAAAAACTCATGCGGGGCAGGGGGCACTATCGAAGAGTCGACAATCGAAGTTCAAGGTTCGCATGCCGATCGCATCCAAAAGTTGTTATTAGAAAAGGGTTACCGAGTATCGGGCGTCAAAAGCTAGTCGCGCTATTTCCCCGTAGCGACGTTCTACCAAACTCCACGCCACTCCCATTCGCAAATCGCCGGCCAATCAGTTCCGCATGGCAAGAATCGCAATGGGCTTAAAGTGATGTCCCTGTCCCAACTCTCTATCAACCGAAGCCGCAAATACCTGACAGCAACAATTTCGCCGTCGACCTTCCATGAAGAAATTTCCATTTACTGGACATCCATCCCACAACCAAATAAATTCTGAATTAAAGGGGCGGTAGCTCAGTTGGGAGAGCGCTGCGTTCGCAATGCAGAGGTCGAGGGTTCGAATCCCTTTCGCTCCACTTCAAAAAAAATTTCAGCGATCTTCCGTTTCGTCATCGTTTTCACCGACGCCGCAGTTATTAACTAGGTCCCCAAGAATTGACTCGGTTACATCGTTTTGACTCCCAAGCATGTAACGACAACTAGAACCGTTCGCGGACTGTCGACTAACTCATTGTTAGGTTTAAGAAACAGTCTTCAAGTGCAGTTCGCGATTTGAGATCCGGAAAGCCGCCCCTGGTCGAATACACTATTCCCTCTCTGACAATTCGTGTCAATTCTGGTAGAATTCTGTCAATTGAAATCAAGCTCCAAAAATGATTCAACCTTTCATCCTCTGTGGCAAACGACACGTCTGAAACCGAACGCCGACTTTGGGCTGCTGCCGAGGAATCGCGAGCCAACTTCGAACTCAAGTCTTGCGAATAACCGGCGACAAATTGCAGGAGACGAATGCATGATCCTTGAATACAAGAAAAAAGAGAGGCACAGTGGGAATGCGATCCCTCCATGTGTCCTGCATGCCTCGATGTTTCCCTGTCGTTCTGGCTCACGGTGCACTGGATTCATGGAGAATCCCAGATGAATCCATTTCTAATGGAAGTCATGGACGATGCTATGTCGGACATCTTGCGACAAAAAACAGAAGTCGAACGTTTGCGGATCGCGGGCAGGATGTGGAAATCGGCTCGGGTGATCTTGCGAGGTGCCATTCGTACCGAACATCCCGACTGGAACGTCGACCAAGTTAATCGCGAAATCGCTCGACGAATCAGTCACGGATTGGTAAAGCATGAATCCGACTGAACTTCAACCATTCGAACTGATGCAGATCGCAGCCGACTTTTTCGAGTCGGAGGGTATCCACTACCGAGTGGTTGGTTCGATGGCGAGCATGGCATACGGCGAGCCGCGATTCACGAACGATGTGGATATTGTCGCGGAACTGACTTTGGACAAAGTGCCTGCTCTATGCAAGGCATTCGCAGCCCCCAATTTCTATGTTTCCGAACAAGCGGTTCGTGACGCAGTCCAACGGCAATTCCAATTCAATATCATTCATCCAGCCTCGGGATTGAAGGTGGATGTGATCGTGCCCCCGACAACTGAATTCACCCAGTCTGAAAAGACGCGAATCAAACGGATCACGAGTGAAGGGGAGTATTCCGTTTGGTTTGGTTCGCCAGAGGATGTGTTGCTGAATAAACTGGTCTATTTCAAGCTGGGCGGAGGTGAAAGCCAAAAGCATCTACGCGATATCGGCGGAATGTTGAAACTGCTGGGCGAGAACCTAGACAGCGACTACGTGACCCATTGGGCAAAGGAACTCGATGTACATTCCGAATGGGAACTGGTCCTGAAACGATTAAGGGCACCCAGCTCTTGAGTACCGACTATTCCAGAGACGTACTCGCGGAACATAACCGAGAGCTGTGACAGGTACGTCTCGCCGATGAAGACCTGACCGCCGGTGAGGCTGTCGAGTCCCGCCATGCAGTGCAT
>JANMNK010001084.1:0-3354 GCA_031373875.1 Pirellulaceae bacterium
CTGGTACATTGCGTTACCTTGCCCCGGAAAGATTCTCGGGCAAATTGGATGCATCGTCGGACGTCTACTCTTTGGGGACGACTCTGTACGAACTGTTAATCCTCAGTCCGCCATTTGCTTCGACCGAGCAAGGTCACTTGGTCGCACAAATTGTCAATGGAGATTTTGTTCCGCCGCGGCTTATTGATGCAACGCTCCCTCGCGACCTGGATACCATCGTTTGCAAAGCGATCGCATTACAACCGAAGGATCGATACGATTCGGCGGGGAGTCTTGCAGGAGATTTACGGAGATTATTGGCAGGCCGCCCGATTTTGGCGCGTCGTATAAACCCGATCGAGCAATCTTGGCGATGGGCTCGCCAAAATAAGGCATTAGCTGCGATCTCAATTACGGCGATGCTACTGCTCGTATCGATTACGATTGTTTCGTCCTTGTATGCTGCCAATCTGTCTCGGGCACTCAAGTCCTCCAGAAATAATCTTGCAGGCTGGGAGCGGGCTTCCTTCAATGCGGACACTAATCACGTTCGAGAAATTATTCTCGATGCGCGACGAATCGCGACAACGTCTCAGCCCGGCCAACGAGTACACGCCATCAGCAGATTGAAAGAGGCCGTCGGACTTGCATGGAAACTGCCTGCAAACGGCGACCTGTTTGACGATATCCATTGCGAAGCCGTCTCCATTTTTGGACTGTCTGATTTCGATTACGGCGAATCATGGCCTGTCCCCACAAATTACGAAGATGCACGTTACTGCGTTGACAGCGATCATCGGCGTTACGCCGTTGCGACGAAACAAGGTGAAGTTGCGATTCACGAATGTGGTACGGGAAGTTTGCTGGCTGCGTTGCCTCAGGAATTCAGTGTTGGCGATATTTCGTTTTCGGCTGACGGGAACTTCATCGCACTTGGCCTGGGCCGCGTGGACGGGCTTCGGTTTCGTGCGCAATGTTGGGACATCCGCGACAAACCGCGACTTATTTGGACTGCGGATGACCTTGGATTTGAGCGTTGTCAGTGGCATCCCAGCAAGTCCGAGCTTTATCTGGTGAAATTTGACGGGTCCATAGTCGCCAGGCAAGCTGATTCTGGAAAAACCGTTTTCGAGATCGCTCCAAGCGGACCGCTTCGCGAAGTAGAATTATCCCCGCACCCACATTTACCGATCATTGGCGTGTCATCTTATTTCTATCACGAAGTACAAATTCGAAGCCTTGAAAACGGTGACATCTTATTCCGCCATTCGCCTCAGTCTTATCCTCAAGGTGTAGCGTGGCATCCTGAAGGACATGAGTTTCTGGTTTCTCAATTCTCGGGGACACTCGAAATATTTTCTTGGCCACAAAAGCGTTCCGCAAAGGAAATTGCACTTTATTGGCCAGGCTTGCGGTCGCAGTACTCACCCGATGGAAAGCACTTGCTGATTTGTGGTTGGTCCGATGGCATTTTGATTCGCAACGTCGATACAGCGCAAACGTACTTTCTCCGAGGCAGTGAAAATAGAAACGCTCAATCGTGGTCACGCGACGGCCGGTACGCTGGGGTTGTCGTTAAGAACGGTAAAATGCGACGACTACAATTTGAGGAATCGAAAGAGGTTTCTATTTATCGAGATCCAGAGCCGAATAAGCCTGGCGTGGTTTTCGCACCTTGGGCACATCCCAAATTTGATGTCGCGGTCTTCCCTTCATCCGAAGGCAGCCTCTTCTTTTACGAGGCGAGCACGGGAAGCGAATTGGGCGGGGATCGAAGCGGGCTTGCCGGAACAATTGTCGGTTGGGACGACGATGGCGGCATTGTTGCCGTAGATGAACAGAAACGAACGCAAATAAATTACAGTGCGAAAATGAACAAACGCAATTCGCTGCAATTTATTCCCGGCGAGGAAAAGCACTTGGCGATCTTGCCATACAATACCCGCATGTCAGGCGACTCAAAATGGCTCGCTGCGAACTACGGTGATTGCCAAATCGCTTGGTGGCCAAGACTTCGTCCTGAGAAAATTGCAACTTTTCCGACTGATGAAGCCATTGTAGTGCAGGCATTGAGCCATGATGGTCAGAACATCTATCTACAGACGAGCAAGAGTGGAATGGGCATCTACGACTGCACCAAGAATGAACTATCTGTCAATTTTGAATCTGATCATTTTCTTGCAGCCAGTGGCGATGACTCACTAATATTTGTTTCACCAACGAACCGCGTTTTGAAAAATGGCACCTGGGAAGTCCTGGTTGACTTGCCGGATGAAGCGACGATTGGCGCAATTTCTCCGAACGGAAACTTTTTGGCCATCGTTGAACAGGAACGATATATTCGGTTATTTGACTTGAAAAGCAATCAGTCATTAGTGTGCTTCGAGGCCAACACGAAAAGTCTTTTTTGCCAGTCGCTAACTTTCTCAGCAGACGAAAAGCAGCTTTATTTCGTCGCTTCAGGTTCAAGCGAGAATATCCTAAGGTCGATTAACCTCGAACCTCTCTTTGCAAGCCTCCGGGACTTGGGAACATCTGCCGATTGGCTGCAAGCTTCGGGTGATCGAGGTGATGTGACCAAGGAAGCCGATGCCCGTATCCGAGTCAGTAAACTGGAGATTCGACCGTCCAACTCCCCTCGACTGACCCATAACCCATTCCTCCAGTTTCAATTCGATCGATTACGCCTCTGGGCAAAGATGCGTTTCGGGCATTACCACAGAAGCTACGATGCGACAAACGATTTGCAGTTGGCATTGGATGTGGCTGATTGGCAAAGTGCGCGTCAATGTTTAACCGAAGTTATCGGTTCTGGGCAAGCCAACGCGTTACAGCTTTGTCTCGCGGGCGCGATCGACGTGCAAACGGAGGATTGGGAACGTGCAATTTCCTCCTTCACCAAGTGCATTGAAATCGACAATCAGAATTTCGACGCGCGAATGGGCCGAGCGTATGCGCACTGGCAAATGGGAAATCACGCGAGCGCTCTTGAGGATCTTCAATCTCTCAAACCCGAAAACATGCTTGCAATGGGTGACGAGTTGAAATGGCATTTTTTTCAAAGCCGCATTTATCATGAAATTCGGAACGAAGAAGCGGAGCGAACGGCATTTCAAAAATCTGCAAACTGCGCGTTCTCGCACTTTGGACACTCACTGGATCGCTGGAGTTGGTCGCTGATGTATGGACGAGTTGAGCAGTGCTGGCCCAAGCTTGCAGAAGCCATGTCCGAAACAGCTTGTTATCTAACGCCGGAAATTCACGAACACAAATTGACGCTAGCGGTAATCCAGATGCGAATCGGCAAGACCAATTCCGCGATCTATTTGCTTGAAAAATATTCCGATTCAAAACATCGCTCCGCCGATCCATGGG
>JANMNK010001088.1:0-6767 GCA_031373875.1 Pirellulaceae bacterium
TGCCTGCCTTGCTTCTTGGGTGATGCCTGCACTTGCGCGAACAATTGCGACCACCTGATACGCCGAAGTTGATCGTCACCGAACCATCGGTGCCTTTGCCGAACATCCCGAGCACGCTTTTCATGTTAGATCTCCAGTAGGTGAAGAGAAACGAAATCACTACTAAACAACCAACGTGCTCGCTGATTTGGCATCGAAATTTTTAAGAAAGTCGAAAATAGCAAAACGGAAGCAAATTCGTTGGTGTTTCGAATTCGCGACCAGTCAAGCAAGCAGGGGGGGGCTGTCCCCCAACACCCTCTCGACTATGAGTCTCTACGGCTCCCCGATTTTTTGAGATTTTGAACTCAGTCGGCTCAATGAAGACATGCTTGATGAGAGATCAAAGCGATTATTCCGACTTGTTGATAGTGATCGCGGTCCGGTTTAGAAATCGAAAAGAAGTAGAGACGTAACCACGTTTCAACTTCGTCACAGATCTGCTAGACAATATAATTCGAATCAGGCTGTTTGATGAATCTTGGAATTATGACGTTCAACTCAAACCGTGTAAGTAAATCGATGATGCACGAGAATCAAAAACTGCTTTCCAAGTCCAAGTATCTTAAGGGGAGGCAATGCCCTTTGCGACTGTGGCTCGCCGCACGAGAGAAAGAACCGCTCATCGAAGCCGAAGAAATTTGGGAAATGCGTTCGATCGAGGGAAGAGAAGTGGAAGAAGTCGTGGCAACTCTTTTGCAAGATCCGATTCGAATCATCGAGGCACCTGAAGACGATGAAAATCCGCAGATTGATAATGAATCTAGATTAGATTTATTATTGAAGGCAACTAGCG
Source organism: Pirellulaceae bacterium (assembly GCA_031373875.1). Classification (GTDB taxonomy): domain Bacteria; phylum Planctomycetota; class Planctomycetia; order Pirellulales; family Pirellulaceae; genus JANMGV01. Next base: position 836 of record JANMNK010001088.1, read on the forward strand.
AAGCGCTTTCCCAAAGTAAGCCAATTTTGCAAGCGTGCTTGGCAATAAATGGACTGCTCGCAATCGTGGATGTATTGGAGCCACGGGAAAACGGTTGGTACCTTTGGGAAATTAAAGCCTCGACAAAGATGTCACCGCTTCACGTATTCGATCTTGCGTTTCAGGTTGAAGTCGCAAAACGCTTTGGGTTACAAATTGCTGGCGCTGGACTTTGGCTATTAAATCAGGAATATGTGCTTGAACGCGAATTGTGCGCACGAAAATTGGTTGGATCGTATGATCTGACAAGCAAGGTCAACGAAGTATTGGCTGAAACTTCTCATGAGATTGATGAGCAACTTGCGATACTTAATCAATCTGTTCAACCCAACAAGATACCGGGACCATTTTGTAAAGCGAACCGCAAGAGCCCACTTGGTAATCGACCGAGTACTTGCGGTCACTTATCCAGGAATGGCCATTGCGGTTCCCGACTTCCAGAATATTGGATTGGAGAAATTCCTGAAATTGGGAGAGTGAATCTTGGGGACTGGGACCAAATTGGACTTACCTCGATTGATCAATTGGACGATCAGGAAGTCGGGCATAACTTTAGCGATCTTCAGCATAGGGTCATTCAGTGCACAAAGAAGCGAGTGTGCTGGATAGACAAAAACGTATTATCTCAAGAACTTGCACGACTCCAATGGCCCCTGGCATTTATCGATTTTGAATTCGATACTGGAATGGCCGTGCCTCGATTTCAAGGAACGTGGCCATATGCCCGAATACCGTTCCAATGGTCGATGCTAATCCAAGAACATGAAGACGACGAAGATGGTCGAACAGAGGATTTTCTGTGGCTCGAGGCTTCTGACCCAAGCAAAGAATTTCTTAGCACCTTGATTGAAGCACTACCGCCATCCGGGAGTATTGTTTGCCATTACAAATCGGCTGAATCGACTGTATTGGGGCAACTCGCGAAACGACTTGGCACGCCATATTCCGAATCGGTTGCAGAGATTCGGAGCCGCCTATTTGATACCTGTGATTTACTTCGAAGAGGATACTACCACTACGATCAACACGGCAGCTATTCGATTAAGAAAGTAGCGCCTGTGTTATTGGGGAAGAGTTACGATCATCTTGCGATTCAAGACGGAATGACCGCAGTGGCAAAATGGAAATATGCAACCAGTGATGCGACTTCAGCGGAGGAAAAGGCCAAAATCGGGGGACATCTGAAATCGTATTGCCAACAAGACACGATGCTCATGTGCGAGATTATCCGCAAAATAAGAGATTTGATAGCTTGATGCGACATTCTCTATTTCTGCCAATCCTCGCGACGCTTTTGCCTCTATTCCGTTAAGTTGATCTTCTACAATCCAACTGAATCGAGATTGACATTTGAACGACCTCAAACCAACAGATTTGCTATTGTTAATTGACATCTAAATGAGAGAAGCAACTAGGCATGCTATCACTTGCCAACTCCAAGGATTTACCACCGACGGAACGGAGCTACTGGGTTGTCCCGAATCGCTTGCTTGCGGGATCATATCCAGGCGGGATGGACCAAGTATCGCATGAGAAGCGGCTCGAAAAGCTCTTTCACATTGGCGTACGCGCGATTGTGAATTTGATGGAGCCTGAAGAAGTCAATAATCATGGTGATCCGTTTCGCCCCTACCTGCCGATCTTGGAGATTTTCGCTTCGAAAACCAACGCGTCCGTGCGCTTTCATCGATTGCCGATTCGCGATGTCGATATCCCTTCGAAACAACGGATGCTTGAGATTCTCGACGCTATTGACGGATCACTAAATCAGAAACTTCTCACCTACGTTCATTGCTTTGGCGGAATTGGACGAACAGCAACCGTTGTTGGTTGTTGGCTCATTCGACACAAGCTTGCAACGCCTGAAAATGTAATGTCTGTGATCGGTGGACTAAGACAAGCCGATGTCCAACGGCGCAATCGCACAGCACCAGAGACGCAAGAACAGCGTGAATTTGTCCTCAACTGGACGGAGTGAAAGGCGGTTTTGCGAACAACGCGCTGAGACTTGAGTTTCCATTATCACCAAGTCGTCCCAAACCGGAAATTCTGATTGAAGCAGCTTTCACCATGACAAATTCAATTCAGGACCTCGAACAATTCTACTCGCTAATTGCGAGACTTGCAGAAGCACCCTGGCAGGCGAAACCATTACGTGAACTTCCTGCAAATTCGGCATTTCCGAAACGAGGCGTCTATTTCTTTATGGAACCAGGCGAATACCGAGCATTGCAACCAGAAGTCTTGAGAGTCGTCCGGGTAGGAACGCACGCAGTAAGTAACGGCTCGAAATCCACTTTGCGAGCAAGACTCAAGCAACACTTTGGTACACGTGGCGGAGGTGGCAATCATCGGGGATCGATTTTCCGACGCCACGTCGGTGACGCATTGTTGGCGCGAGATAAATGCAATTTGGAGTTTTGGGGTATCGGATCGACAGCTTCTACATCAGTGCGTGCGACTGAATCTGAACACGAAAAGCAAGTTTCCGAAATACTCGGTGCCATGTCAGTGTTGTGGATAAAAGTGCCGGATGAAGCCAGTCGCGAAAGTGATCGAGCTTTCATTGAAAGAAACTCCATCGCACTTCTATCGAATCAGTTTGCGCCACTTGACACCCCAACTATGGGCTGGCTCGGTCGATTCAGTCCAAGGCGGGAGATTCGTGAAAGCTCGCTGTGGAACTTAAATCACGTGAACGAATCCTACCACCCATTGTTCTTGGAAAAACTAGCGTATTATGTAGAGCAAACGATTAATTGCGGTTGAGTTACGTGACAATCTTCAGTTAACAGAAGCGAACATCCATGATGGAATATTGTTTTTACCGTGGATCGAACGTAGTTGTGAACCGATTCTTGAACGGGAGTTGAGGAAGATTGCGGCTGTGGCGTGGGCAGAGGGAGGTGTGGAAGGGTTGCGGCAAGGTGGTTGTTTCATAAAGGCGAAGAATTTAGCACTTCGAGATTGGTGAAAACGCCGTAGTGATCGGAAATGTTACTATTTAACTTGCCAGGATTTGGCCAAACCGAGCTAGGGGCGGTTCCTGTGGTTCTAAGACCTCCGACGCAAATGTGATCGATACAGGCTAGGCCGGATTCCGCTAACGGATCGTTTGAGTCAGCCGTCAAGCATTCCAATCCAACTTGCTTTAGAGCCATTCGCAATGCGTTTCGCCCATCACGGGAACCATAGTAATGGCCGGTTGTCAGCAAGTCTTGGTTGAAATCACCGGTAACACACAGGCCTGTCGATTCGTTTCGTAAGCGTTTCCAGTCTACTAACTGATCTTTGAGCCTCGCGGAGAACTCGGCGCTGCCCGTGATACCATTTCTTTTGTCTACTAACCAAGGTAACACGGTTCCAACAATAGTCACGTCTCCAACCCTTGCCGCAGCAACTCGCTCAAGGTCGGCCGTTAACCGCACTGATTGCGAAGGCAGACGAGACCAAACTGCTACCCAGCATTCCCCATCAACTGCTTGGCGATCGTTTGCGTCCGCTGAATAATCAACTAGGTGATACTCAGGCCCCGGCGCAAAATCCCGATAGGTCTCCGTCAGCACCCAAACATCAGCATTAATATTGCTTAGGTATTCGTTAATTCGCGAGGCCCGCTGAGTGTTCGGACTACACCGCTCCAGATTCCAAGTTGCAATTCTCAAGTCATAAGTCCTGTGTAACTCGATTTCCCGGAATTCTGTGATGCCATAAGTTCAGTACAATACCGCATTCGATCATCTCACGTAGCTTGCCAGAGGGCGGATTGGAGGAAAGTGCGGGTGCAAGACAACGGGGTTAACGCCACAATTGTTTAAACTTGCTCGCCAAGTTCATTCACTTGAAATATCTTGCGGCTTGGCAATTCCATTGCGGTCAACAAACCACCCATGCCGCAACCGGTATCGAGGCAGATGAAATGACCTGCATCGAGAACTAGACCGTCCATCTGCGGCGTGTGGCCGAGGAAGGCGATTTTGCCAGTGTAGTGCTTTGAGGGCGGATGCTGGTCGACGAATTGCCATCGCAACCATTTCGAAATTTGATTTTCTAACGATGCAGAGGGATCGTAATTCGCGTGGACAAAAAAGTAATCGTCCATGACGAAAATGTTCCTTAGTCCCTCAAAAAACGCCCAGTGTTCCTTTGGAATATCATTCAATGTATTGGAGATTCCATATGAATCGAGCATTCCATTTTCGTAGGATTGCAAAAACGTTTGAAGAGCCCCCTGGCTCGTTCTAGCTTGAAGCAAAATTTCCTCGTGGTTGCCCATCAAAGGCACAAGCCGACACTTTTTCGACAGATCAATCAGAATCTCAACGACTCCACGGGAATCGATGCCACGATTTATGTAGTCGCCAAGTGTAATAACCGTGTCTTCCGACTCGGGCTGCAGCATGTCCAGCAGACCTTTTAGGGCAGCGGAACATCCATGAATATCTCCAATTACGATCGTTCGAGGCAAATCAAATCTCCTAAATAAGTGACTCTTTCAACATGAGCATCTCCGCGCCAACCGCTAGACGCACCATACTTCCCCGTCGCAATGAATTCGAGCATCTGGAAATACGGCTGTAAATCGTTTGACATCATCAAGGTGGATCGGCACGACGGTGGCATTCGGAAATGCGGATCGCATTCTTTTGAGGTTGGCGATGCATGCGTGGCCCGACGTATGGCAGTGATGTACGCTTAGTTGTCGTTCCGCGACCCATTGGTGAAGTCGATCATTTTGCGGTAAACCCAAGTAGCCAGCCCAAATCGAATAAAGCACGGTTGCGTTTTCAATGCAATTGGCTTTGTCGAGATCATCAATCATGCTTGGCCGGAAGAGCATAACCGATTTCATCGCATTTTCAGCAAGGGCCTCAGGGTAGATCCGGAAGCGAGCGTAAGAATTCGACATGTCAAAAGCTTTTCCGCGAATAACTTGTCGTCTCTGCCCGCTTGGCAAGAATACGCGAATGCTGTCCCAATTGGCTTGAGGTATCTTCTCGTTTTGAGTCGCTCTAAGGATTTCGGCGGTGTACATATCGATGATCAACTGGCGATTCGCCTTCCTGCAAGCCCGGAAGATCGTCACGATGCGATCAATGTTTTGCGCCGAGCACCATACCAACGGCAAGCCAACCGTGTTGCGGAAGATTTCGACCATCTCCGTTTCCAAGTCTGACTCAGTAGGAAACGCACTCTTGTCGTCCGTTCGTGAAATGTTGGTACCTTCCAAGAGAAGGCAATCGACGTCGGCTGGTGGTGACGCTAGAAATCTGTCGATTAGCTTTCGTTTTCGCCCGTGACCTCGGAAGTCGCCGCTATAAAACAATTTCTTTCCGCCAGCTTCGATGAGTAGCGAGTAGCTGTCATAGGCCGAATGGTCGACCAGATATGGAGTAAGTGTAAACGGGCCTACTTGCAGCGGAATTCGATCGATCAGATCAGTCGAGTTCTTCAGGCTCAATCCAAACGATGTAAACGTGCCCGACGCCTCCAGAATTCGTCGGCCTGCTGCACCCATGATAAACATCGTTTCGTCGGGAAGCTGCGACGCGAGCCCATAGTGATCCGGGTGGGGATGTGAGATGACGACGGCAAGCAGATTCGGATCGGGTTGTCGAAATCCAGTAACGTGTGGGAGCGGAATTTCAGCGATCAAGTCGCAATTGATCGGCAAGCCGACGTCCAATACGATTCTTTGGCCGTCGCATTCGAGTTCCACGCAATTCCCACCAATCTCATTTGCTCCGCGATGAATAGTAACTTTCAAATAATGTGACCTCGCTGTTGAACTTCGAACGCAGTGCCAAAGTCGCCTTGACAATTGGGCGCAATCACTTCAGCCGTCGATTCGACTCCAAGTTTCAAATCTTACGCAGCGATTGGACACCTTTGG
>JANMNK010000390.1:0-6733 GCA_031373875.1 Pirellulaceae bacterium
GCGCGTAACGGTCAGACGAAACTGTTGTTGCGTTGGGATATCTGATTTGTTCCAGACCCAGTCGAGATCCTCGAAAGTAGGCGTTTGGTAATTTCCAACACCAACGAGGATATCACCTGATTGTATTTTTTGATTTGCTGCGGGGCTACCAGCTCGGACGTCGGTGATCTTTAAACCCCCGCGATAGGAACCATCCATCGTCGTAAACGAAGTGATTCCGGTGTCGACCAAACGGATGCCGAGCAGGTCCCAAGCTTTATCGGCGGCTTCGTTTTTCAATTTATTCGATTCGATCTTGTTCGACGTCAACCGTTCTGGCTTTGCTGTTGCGTCTGTCGAAATTCGTTTGGTCAGCGTTTGACCTTGTCGCATCAATGTTAAATTGGTTTCGTCACCTGGCTTCCGACGTAACATGGCCAATTCGAAATCGAGCCTAGAGCGAATGTCGGTTCCATCCACGGCCACAATGCGATCGCCAACTTCAACACCCGATTCGAGATACACCGAGGTCGCTTGTGCAACTTCAACTGTTGAATTATCAAGCGAGCGGACTTCACGAAGTTTCAGTGCGTGTTTTAAGGGTTCGGTGCGAGAGGCCTCGACCAAGTTCGCAACAACTTCTAATGCGATATCGATGGGAATAGCGAATCCGATTCCTTGAGCGCCGACACGCACAGCGACGTTGATGCCGATGACTTCGCCGTCGATGTTCAACAAGGGCCCGCCGGAATTTCCCGGATTGATGTCCGCGTTGGTTTGAATGAGGTCTTCATAATCTTGTGCACCGTTCACGGGTATATCCCGATGAAGTGCGCTGATAATGCCGACCGTGACGGTGTGCTGATAGCCAAAAGGATTGCCAATGGCGATAACTGTTTCGCCGCGAAGCAGATCGGAGCTCTTGCCAAACTTGGTGACGGGTAATGGCTTTCTTGGCTCGACCTTGATCATTGCCAGATCCGTTTTAGGATCGTAATTAATCAAACGAGCGATCATGGTTGTGCCGTCCGCCAAAGTCACTTCGATTCGCGAGACATCTTGCACGACATGCAGATTGGTGACAATCAAACCATCGCTGTCGATGATAACGCCACTGCCCATCCCGTTGACCGTTTGTTTTGCCCCCGGAGAGTCCGAGTCGGCGGATGCGGGAACGACCTTGTTGCCTTGAATATTGACAACAGCGGGTTCAGCACTGCGAATGGCTTTGACAATGGGATTCATGCGCAGCGATTCGTCCGCCATCGTCACACTAGGCGCGAGGACAAAAACGAAAGCTTGAACTCCCAATGCTGCCATACGGGCGGCGCGCACGAAGATTGTTGATACTGGGTCAATCATGCAGGCGTTCTTCTCAGGGAATTCGCGTTATGTAGCTTGCATTGCGGGATGCAAGCTTGAATCATGCTTGGGGATAGCATCGGTCTCCCGTCTCGATTTGCATTACCGCCCCTTAAACTGTCTGCACCAATTACCCGACTTACCAAAATGCCTTAAGCGGCACGAACTCCCGTATTCGTACTACTTCCATGGCATAGGGCTAGCTTGCAATACACTTCGGCACACGTAGGTAAGCGAAAACCAATCGTAATTTTCGGGAGGAGAAGAAAGGAAATGCAACTGCATGTAGAATGAAGTGTCGTGAAACGCGAGTTCGAGGTTTGAATCAGGATCGATAGCTATACTCGTCGCAGAGTATTCACCCAAAGCATGCAATTAGGCCACCAAACGTCTTAAAAATGACCGTGACTGAAACTACTACCGCCAATACGCCAGTTCGTCCGTATAAGCCGCTGCAGATCGGGTCGCTCGCGGTCGGTTTCCCAATTGTGCAAGCGGCACTAAGTGGTTACAGCGACTGGCCGATGCGTCTAATCGCTCGGCGGATGGGTGCTTCGTATTCCCTCTGCGAAGTCATGCTGGATCAATTCCTGGTCGCAGTGAAACAAAGGGAGCGGACGCGGCATTTTCTCTATAACACTGCGGAAGAGCAACCTGTTGCTGGCCAACTGATGGGCGCTGAGCCCGTACAGTTTGCTGCCGGAGCTCTCAAGTTAGTTGAAGCCGGATTTAGTGTAATTGACATCAATTTTGGTTGCCCGGTAAAGAAGGTTTTGGGGCGATGTCGCGGTGGTTATCACCTTAGCCAACCATCGATAGCTTTAGAAATCGTCCAACGGACGCGAGAGACTGTCCCTGAGCATATTCCTGTCACGGTCAAAATGCGGCGAGGGATCGACGATAGCCAGCAAAGCCGCGATCAATTTTTCGAAATCTTGGACGGAGCATTTTCTTCGGGGGTTGCAGCCATCACCGTTCACGGTCGGACCGTCGAGCAGCGATACAACGGTCCGAGCCGATGGGATTTTTTGCGTCAAGTCAAACAGCACGTCGGTAAAAGAACGATTATAGGAAGCGGCGATTTGTTTACCGCCGAGTCCTGTTGGAAAATGATCGAGCAGACGGGAATTGATGGCGTTACGGTTGCGCGAGGAGCTATTGGAAACCCATGGATATTTGCGCAAGCTCGGGCGATTGCGGATGGGTTGCCGTTACCAAAACCACCATCGCTTCATGAGCAGCGAACCGTTTTGATAGAGCATTGGGAGTTGGCTGCTCAATTGTATGGACAACGAACCGGTTCCTGGATGAGGAAGTACGGTATCAAGTACGCGGCGCTTCATCCTGAATACGTTGCGGTCCGAGAAAAATTTGCCAAGGTCACTGATCGCGCGAGTTGGCACGACGTCTTGAATCAATGGTATTCCCAAGATCGCGACGGCGTTTATCCGTCGCCAGAGATTCACCGCGTTCAGGGTTCTACTTGCGCGGATTATTGCTGATTAACAACTGCGTCACTACGAAATTGCTACGTTGAGATGCCTTGTTAAAACAAGCGATTGCGAGAAACACGTCTCGAGTCACAGCCAATGCATGCTGCGATCACCGTTGCCCGACTGTCGTCTAAATCAAACTTCAAGAAACAGTCGCGTGGGATCTTCGACGATATCTTTAATGGTTTTCAAGAACGTAACGGCTTCACGGCCATCGATAACGCGATGGTCGTATGTCAATGCCAAATACATAATGGGACGAATAACGACTTCGCCGTTGACGGCAACGGGGCGGTCTTGGATCGCGTGCAAACCGAGAATTGCACTTTGTGGTGGATTGACGATGGGTGTGGAAAGCATCGAACCGTAGATGCCACCGTTGCTGATTGTAAAAGTGCCACCTTCGAGGTCTTCGGGTTGCAGCTTGTTTTCGGTTGCCTTCTTAGCAAAATCTCCGATGGTGCGTTCGACCTCAGCGAATCCCATGCGTTCTACATTTCGCAAAACGGGCACAACAAGTCCCTTTCCGCCACCGATTGCGATGCCGATGTCGTAGTACTCACGGTACACGACATTGTTCCCTCGAACCTCGGCGTTGACGGCCGGGAATCGTTTGAGAGCTTCGCAACTAGCCTTTGCAAAGAACGACATGAAACCAAGTTTTACGCCATGTTTTTCTTGGAATGCATCGCGATATTTGTTGCGCACATTCATGATCGGTTGCATATCAACTTCGTTAAAAGTCGTTAACAAAGCTGCGGTGTGTTGTGCGTTGACCAAGCGCGCTGCGATCGTGCGCCGAATCATGCTCATCGGTTTGACTTGCTCCATTCGCGTGGAGTCAGACTTTTGCATGCCGGTCGGCGAAGGCTGAGCAGGTATTTCGTGAGTCCCGTGAGTGAGTGTTCCCGTAGTAGCGGTGCGTCCCGCAGGTTGATTTGCCAGATGGCGAGCAACATCTTCCTTTAGCAGTCTGCCACCGGGACCGCTTGCCGCGACATCCGCCGCCGACAGTTTACTATCGTCCAGCGCACGTTGAGCAGCCGGCATTACGCGTGTAGCCGCATTGATTGCTGGCGCCGGCGCGGGGGTACTCACACTGCCTTTGGGTGAGGACGATGACTCTGAGGGCGACGAGGGTGCGGCAGCCGTCGGCGTCGACGATGCTGGTTTTTCGGAAGGTTCAAGCTGTGCGATGATTTCACCGATCGAGGCGAATTCTTCCTTTTGCTTCAATATCTTTGTCAGGATGCCAGAGACAGGCGAAGGGACCTGCACAGACGCTTTCTCCGTTTCGAGTTCTACTAGCTCTTGGCCAGCCGCAATCCAATCTCCTTCAGCCATTAGCCACTTGCTAATTTGAACTTCTTGAATGCTCTCGCCGACGGTGGGTACTTTCAGTTCAATCATTGCATCAACAATCCTTAGGAATCAATTAATTCGTCGCTAGTCTTGAGCCGCCCGTGTCTGTTGGGGGCCGCAGGGGATATTCAATTCGGAAACGCTCGAGCTTTCCATCCTGCAATTTATATTCAAAAATCCTGGCAATTCTTCAAAAATAAAATTCGTTTAATTCTCACGAAGAAAACCGCGCTCAATACGCCGGATATGCGTCATTTATATTTCATGAAAGGCGGTCTCAATTAACTCTTCATGTTCCAATTTATGAGCTCTTAACGATCCCGTCGACGGACTTGCCGACTCAACTCGAGTGATCGCTCGAACCTTGAATCGTCGCGAGAGTTCGTCGACAAAGTGGACTTTGAAAAAGTGCCAAGCGCCCATGTTGGCGGGTTCCTCTTGGAACCAAATGACCTCTGTCCCGTCTGCGTATGGCGAAAGTGCTTCTATCAAAGTTTGTGTACTTAACGGATAGTACTGTTCGATCCGCACCAAAGCTATTTGCGATGCGTTGCGACGTTGACGTTCTTCAAACAGTTCATAGTAGGCTTTGCCGGAACAGAGTAATACGCGTTTAGTAGGTGTTCCTGCAGGGCGATCATCGGGCAATATTTTCTGGAATGTGCCGCTACAAAAATGTTCCAGGGGCGAAACGACCAGCGGATGTCGCAGCAAACTCTTTGGTGTGAGCACGATTAGGGGTTTGGCCCATTTCCAAATAACTTGGCGACGTAGCAAGTGAAAATATTGTGCTGGCGTCGAGGGCTGGGTCACTTGAATATTATGTTCAGCACACATCGTCAAAAAGCGTTCGAGCCGCGCGCTGCAATGTTCAGGCCCTTGGCCTTCGAATCCATGCGGGAGCAGCATGATTAGTTGACTAAGTCGTTTCCACTTGTCTTCGGCACTCGAGATGAATTGGTCAACAATGACTTGAGCGACATTCCAAAAATCGCCAAACTGAGCTTCCCACGCGATGAGGCTTTTTGGACAGTCCAAACTGTAACCGTATTCGAATCCCAAAACGCCAGCCTCGGACAGTGGGCTGTTGATAATTTCGACTTGGCCTTGTCCATCACTTAAATTGCCAAGCGGCATGTATTTGGAGTTATTGACGCTGTCGCGTAAAACGGCGTGGCGTTGCGAGAACGTTCCTCGTTCGCAATCTTGCCCAGACAAACGAACGCGTTGCCCGTCGGCGGACGTTGCAGCAAATGCTAACAACTCGGCGGACGCCCAATCAATCGAACGCTTGCCGTCGGCCATTTCGCCGCGTTGTTCAAATACGCGTTGAAGCTTTTTATTGAGCGAGAATCCTTTTGGAAACGTTACGAGTTTGCGAAGTAGTTCTTTTGCTCGTTCGGTAGACAACGCTGTTTCGGTATCCGTTTTTTCAGGCTCTGGACCACCAAAATAACCTTTCCATAACCCGCCGAGAGTTTGTATGTCCGACACAAAAACTTCGTTCTTGTGTGCGGCGAAATCTTTGGCCAATTTATTATGTCGTTCGGACGCAATCTGATCGGCTTCTTCTCGCGTCATGCCACCCATTTCGAGCAAGCGTTCCAAATAGCTCTCGCGCACGCTTTTCTTGCTATCGATCGCTTGGTACATCAGTGGCTGAGTGAAACGTGGCTCGTCGCCTTCGTTATGGCCTAGGCGGCGGTAAGCATACATGTCGATGACAACGTCGCGATGAAACTCTTTGCGGAAGTCCATCGCTAAGTTGACGACTTGCGCGACTGCCTCTGGGTCTTCCCCGTTTACATGGAAGATTGGGATTTGAAGCATCTTGGCGATATCCGTGGCGTAGGTGCAGGATCTGCCTTCTTCGGGCTCGGTCGTAAAGCCGATTTGATTGTTAACCACCACGTGGACAGTTCCACCTGTGGAGTAACCTGTAAGTTGACTAAGGTTGAGTGTTTCTTGAACGACCCCTTCACCAGCGAATGACGCGTCGCCGTGAATGAGAATCGTCATGACTTGGCTGCGGCGAGTGTCCTTTTGCTGATCTTGTTTTGCTCTGCAGCGTCCTAAAGCGACCGGATTGACGAATTCGAGATGGCTGGGATTAAAGCACAGCGAAATGTGAACCATCGCACCCGTACTCGTCTTCCAATCGCTGCTGTAACCCATGTGGTAACGAACATCACCGCCGCCTCGGTTAACTTCGGGTTGTGGGTCATCGAATGACCAAAAAATATTCTGGACGCGTTTCTTCAGGATATTCGCCAGAACATTCATGCGACCTCGGTGGGCCATCGCAACAACGACTTCCTTTACTTCGTGTTGGCCGGCTTTTTCCAAAGTTCGATCCAACAAAGGAATCAAGCTTTCAGCTCTATCGGCAGCGCATCCTCGCCAACTCCCCCACGCCGCCGAGCAGCGACCTCAAGTACGTCTACACGCAGAACCTCGCGCTCCACTACCTGCTCACCGGAGACGACCGGTTCCGCGAAGCCGCCGAGACCGTCGCCGCGCGCGCCCCCGTCAGCGGC
>JANMNK010001113.1:0-2326 GCA_031373875.1 Pirellulaceae bacterium
ACCATCGCGAAAGGTGACATCGACTGCATCGTCAGATTTCTGACAACACCAAATACAAGTTCCAGATGCGAGATTGGTAATCGTGACGATCATGGAAAGACTCCTAAAAAAGTAATGAAACGGGACATTCAAATAGTTTTCGTGGTGAAGAGGGGATTGATGGATATAGATAGACATAAAGAAGAACGATAAATCGTCTGCGAGTGTAGATCGCTGCACTTGCAGATGTGTTGGGGACTGCACGCTTCGGACTGCTGTCATAGCCGCAGCTTTAGACCGGCTTGACTGCAAAGGACGGATGCGTGCGAAAGTAGAGCAAGAGCGCCGAGAGTTGGGCGCTTCGCTCTGAGAGAAAAGGTCGTTTCTTTCTGCTTCGCTTTCTTTCCAGATGGATCGACGGCGAGAGCGGACGGAAATGTCGGGCGTGTCAGGGCACGCCCGATTTTTGCAGTCTTACTGCTGAAGCGACTCGATCGCCTCCGATGCCTGCTGGCAAAGGGTAACGATTTTTCCAAGACTCTCCGAATCGAACGACTTCGTGTACTTGTTTGAACCGTCGCGATCCTTATAGGATCGTTCAAAGCTCATTGAGTAGAAAGTCACTGTTTCACCACGTATCATGGCAACACGTGCCCAGATACTAACGGAACAGTCATCGATCCTGATTGTCTTGATCGGCTGACGCTTGGTAGCCGCTGCCGCATCCGTTGCGACATTTTCCATTTCTGGAGTGCCCTCCAACTTCGTGTTGGACACATCCTTGTGCTTCTTGACCATAGGTAGAGAAGGGAACTGCACGGAATGGCCGTGCGCCAAAACCATCTCAGCCGCCCGAATACCCTGACGGACGAACGGCTGAGGTGGACGCTTAAAAATCGGTAAAAATTGCGAAGACCGTCGATACCTGTCATTCACCAGAAATCTAAAATCGAACCCGTCATCAGGGATGGCAACGCACGAATCTATGGCTGGTGAGTAACGAATTCCTCGGCTTCCCAATCGTATCGATCGACGTAAGCTGCACTCTGTTCGAACATTGCTTCCGATTCGAGAAGAGTGAGCCCGCTTCGAAAAAAGAGCAATTTGAATTTCGCTGTCAATTCGTTGTACGCGGACAATTCGAGTCCGTACCGTTTTCCATCCGAGGTTTCGAAACAGTGGATTCGGATACGAACATTGCCTTTCGATTTTTCTTCTAAGTACTCGGTGTGTGATTCCTTGTGCATAGTGGTTAGGGGAACAAAAATAAAACACGTCCATGACGGACGCGCCAACCATTTCAATTGACGTCCCTGAATCGTCGCATGCGATGGTATTGGTTTGCGGCAGTTCGCACCCCCGGCTTCGAGCCGGGACCGAACGGAGTGAGGTGGGTGTTGGGGCGTAGCCCCGGCCCTTTGCGCTGCATCGTGGTATGGAACGACCCACCAGCGGAAGAGGGCGAGCAACGCGAGCACGAACCCGGCCAGGAACACAAAGGGCCGGGGGTTGGGGAGCGAAGCGAACCAAGCTCCGGCACCCGTGCGAACTGCTAAATGTAGTAAGGACTTGCATCGTTTTGACCTACTGCGACGACTACTCCGCCTTCTTGTACGGCACAGGAGCAATTCCCGCGCTAACAAACGGTTTAATAAATGGTCTTGGTCCTGCTTGAGCAGAGTAAATCACGGGCTCGTGGAGGAATGATTCGTTTAAGTCGGATAGCGCAGCGAAAAGCCACATTTCAGCCTTCGAAGGATCGACGGCATTGCGAGCTGCGTCGCGCATTCCGGCGTTCGGCCATACGAAGAGCACTCGCCAATCCTGTGCGTCCGGGAAAATATTTCGAAAATGGTTTTGCATCCCTGAATAGCCTGGTGATTTCTTCGCAGCAACGCGCTTTGGCGTGTCGGTTCCTCGCTCCAATTCGACAAAATAAACTCGCCGATATTGATTGACGGTCAGTTCGAATGCAAAGTCAGGAACGCAAACCGTGCGTTTCGATTCGTTATGACCGATGACCGTGTAAAGTCGGAATTTCTTTTCGGGTTCCTTTGCTTCCGATATGACGTCGTGTTCAAAATAGAGTGCACCAAGCGTTGCATAGCTTTGACCGGCAATCGCCTGATCGATTGTGTGCGCAAGTTCGGAAACCGCGACGTAATGGGCAAATTGTGTCCAGTTATTCGTATTCGGAAGCGCATCCAAGATCAACGAGGCGTCCCCAGTCCTGGTTGCGAGCAGGCAACAGCCCGCTTCGGTTGGCGTCCATACCGGTGCGCTCGAAGTGATGCTGGGACTCGTAACTTCGGCCCTGAAACGGCGAGCAAGTCCGGCACTTTGCAAC
>JANMNK010001158.1:0-3698 GCA_031373875.1 Pirellulaceae bacterium
TAAAAATGGTGCTGCTTGTTCTGACATCTTATGGTGTGAACAAGGGTTATTTGCTACCGAACCTGAGGAGCTCGAGGAAGCGTTTACGTGCGCTTGTTTCAATGGTTGTACGAATGTCGCTGCATACTTACTTGCCAACGGAGTCGAGCCTTGCGGAGGAATGCGCACTGGCTTGAACGCGTTTCACTGGTCGGCAAATCGGGGCCAATTGACTACGGTTGAACTTCTTATCAAACACAACTGCTCTCTCGAATCGTTAAACTCGTATGGCGGAACAGTTTTGGGATGTGCTGTTTGGTCCGCTATTCACGAGCCAAAACCGAATCATCTCAAGATCATCGAAGCGTTGCTTCGTGCCGGTGCCAGCAGGGAAGCAGTTGAGTTTCCGACCGGTAACGATGGAGTTGATAATTTGATCAAGCGTTTTCGGGAGACCGAGTGTAGGTTGTTCAATCTTGGATTTGGTTTATAAAGGACGGCGGGCTGTGTTTGCTTCAGGGCAGAAGTTTTGGGTCATGAACGCTTGAATCGGGAACATGCTTCTTGGTAAACTTGCAGCGAGCGAAGTATTTGGTGTGGTGTGTGGGGTCAGAGCGGTAGTGGATGACTGTTAGCGATGAGTGGGGGCGATGGGCGTGGGCGATGACTGTGAGTGATGGTCGCGGGAGGCGGGTAACGGGTTGAAACCCGTTCTACGGGGGGGGGTACTCTTGATGGATGTGAAGGCGTCGAATGCTGTTTCTTTTAATTGTTGCGTTGATTGCGACGCCCGCATTTTATCGTCGGTCTCGAGCATTGGGAGCGGCATCGGGCAAGTTGGCCAGCATACCTTTCGTCACCCTGGGAGCGATTCTTGCCGTTCGCTATGTTGCTCGAATTGTTCTATCCTGGGCGATGGTAACTGTGGGTGGCTCCCTGGGCGTGACAAGTGGCATTCTGCTCGCGTTCGACTTCTTTGTGATACTCGCTTACGCGGCTTTGATACGAGCTTTTTGGGTTGCATTGAATCGCGTGGTCAAGTAATCCATGGTGACAAGCTTGCATACATGCGGACTTAGGCTTATTTCGGTAAATGGGTTTAACCGAGTTGCGCACTCGAATAGACGCCTTGATGGCTTGCTGCTGTGATGAGTAATTGACCAGATCCTAACGTACGCACTTTGCAACCTTTAAAACAGTTGCAAATGTCAAAACCGGGCGAAATCCAAAATTCGCATTTTTGTTCGAGAATTCGTCGATTTCTTGACCTAGATTTCCCCAGCCAATTTGCAGGGAAATAACCGCGTTTCTCGAAGATGTTTTTGCATCTACTTTTTATGAAGCTCAGGTTTCGGGGCACCGTTGTACGGCGTGTTGCGGTTGGGGAAGATGGTAGTTATTCTTTATTCCTCACAAGTGATTCAACGACTTCAACTAACTTTGTTTTAGCATCGAGTCGCCGAAAGGTAGCGAATGAAAGTTTCTGTAGTCAAAGAGGAAATGGCCGGTGAACGGCGAGTGGCATTGGTTCCAAGCTGCGTGCCAGCTCTCATCAAAGCAGGTTTAGAAGTTCAAGTTCAATCGAACGCGGGTCGATCCGCCGGGTACTTGGATCAAGATTACGCCGATAAAGGTGCTCGCGTTGTTGCGGATCGTGCGGCTGCTTTCGATGCCAACATTATTCTGCAAGTTCGCGCGGCGGGGGCAAACGGTCCCACGACAATGGCTGACCGAAAATATCTTCGCAATCACCACATTGTTATCGGAGCCTGTGACCCATTGGGCGAAAGTCAAGCGATCGCCGATTTTGCTGAAAGCGGTGCGACTCTTTTTGCTTTGGAATTGATCCCGCGAATCACCCGCGCTCAAAGCATGGATATCCTGTCATCGCAGGCGACCATTGCCGGCTATCGAGCCGTATTAATGGGTGCGATGGAACTGCCAAAACTCTTCCCAATGATGATGACGGCTGCTGGGACATTAACGGCTGCTCGCGTTTTCATCATCGGTGTGGGCGTTGCCGGTCTCCAAGCGATCGCGACGGCTAGAAAACTGGGAGCTGTTGTATCTGCTTACGACGTTCGTCCCGCTTGCCGTGAACAAGTCGAAAGTCTCGGCGGCAAATTTGTTGAGATGCCTTTGGAGAGCGGCAATGCAGAAGACAAGGGCGGATACGCAAAAGCGATGGACGAAGAGTTCTATCGCAAACAGCGTGAGTTAATGGCCAGCGTAGTGGCTCAGAGTGATGTCGTCATCACGACCGCAGCGATCCCTGGAGTCAAGTCACCACTGCTGGTAACGGCCGAAGCCGTCCGCCGAATGCAAAACGGTTCGGTAATCATCGACTTGGCGGCAGAACGCGGCGGAAATTGCGAATTGACCAAAGCAAACGAACGCGTGGTTGAAAACGGCGTGACGATTTTGGGACCAACAAATATATTTGCCGACGCACCTTATCATGCCAGCCAAATGTTTGGCAATAACGTGACAAAATTCCTTTTGAATATGGTCAAAAAAGGCGAGTTGATTCTCGATCTTCAAGATGAAATCGTCCGCGACACCATGGTGACGCAGGCTGGTCAAGTAACCAACGGACGAATCCGTACCAAGTTGGGACTGACACCGATTGAACCTGTCGTCTCACCTGTTCAACCTACCGCAGCTTCGACTTAACAATTGACGCAAAGCACGAAAATGTCATGGCTAGGTTTGTAAATACTGTCCCGTCGATCTGAGAGTTTAATTCATGAGAAATTTTCCAAGTCTTCTAAAATACAGATGCTTCGTTTCAATGACTCAAGCAGTTGCGAGCATGTGTTTCTTTTTCGCGATCGTGAATCACTCGATCCCGGTCTACGCATTTCAAGACGCGACAACGGAAAACCCAGCCGAAACAAAAGCTGCCGACGCCAAATCCGTTGAGCCATCGCCCCCACATCCCGTCAGCATCGAGAAAACGAACGGACAATCGCTGCCTCACGCCGGTAGTAGTCGAATACGAACACTTGTGTTCAGCTTGACTATTTTTGTTCTGTCGGTCTTTGTCGGATTTGAAGTTATCGCGAAAGTTCCGCCCACGTTACACACGCCGTTGATGAGCGGGTCCAATGCGATCAGTGGTATTACGATTGTTGGCTCCCTGATCGCTGCTGGCAACAGGTCCGGTGGGCTAGCGGCTTTTTTGGGAATGATCGCGGTTGTCTTTGCGATGATTAATGCTGCCGGTGGCTTCATGGTGACGCATCGAATGCTCAAGATGTTCAAGAAGCGTTAAACGCACTCGTTCAATCATCGATCTAGAAAACAAGAAAGAAAGCTAAGTTCAATTTTATGGATTCTCTAGCCCTCATATCGTTTTTCTATTTGGTGGCTTCGGTGTTATTCATCGTCGGCCTCAAGCTCATGTCGCACCCGCGAAGCGCAGTCAAAGGAAATGTCATTGCTGGGCTTGGGATGGCGATGGCAATCGTCGTTACTTTGTTCGATCCCAATATTTATGGATACATTTTTATTCTGATCGGCGTTGTGGCAGGGACCGTTATTGGTGCCTACATGTCGATCAAAGTGAAAATGACGGCAATGCCCCAGTTAGTTGGTTTACTTAATGGTTTAGGCGGTGGAGCTTCCACTCTGGTTGCGTTTAGCGACTTGCTGCAAAATCCGGGGCACGCCACGGACAGCTTGATCGCCGTGGGGATTTCTGGTCTGATCGGCGCTGT
>JANMNK010001196.1:0-6244 GCA_031373875.1 Pirellulaceae bacterium
GAAAAAGACCAGCAATTCGCAACTTTAATGAGAGCTAAGTCGGCTTGCAGGGCTGTACCACAGCAAAAAGCTAGGAGACTTCCTGTTTCTTGGTTGTTGCAAAACAAAGATTGCGGTTGACGTATCACGATGGACGACTAATAATTCATCCGGATAAGCGGATGAACAAAAGCAGAGTTTTCAGTTATGATTCAGTGGATGCAAAGCTTGTCCGATGTAACGCGAACGCGGTTGCTTCGGTTAGTAGAGCGAAACGAATTAACGGTTGTCGAGCTGTGCTCCATCCTGCGGTTGCCGCAGAGTACAGTCAGCCGACACCTGAAACTACTGGGCGATGATGGTTGGGTTCATTCACGACGCGATGGAACGAGCAATCTTTATCGAATGCGAATGACGGAGCTACCGCAAGGACAACGTCGCTTGTGGCAACTCGTGCGTGAGCAGTCGGTAGAGGAAAGCGTTTGCGAAAAGGACGACGCTCGACTCGAGCAAGTTCTCGCAGAAGGTAGGTCGCGAAGCGAAGCTTTTTTTTCGACTTCAGTAGGTCAGTGGGATCGATTGCGAACCGAATTGTTCGGCCAACGATCGGACTCCTGGGCTCTGGGAGCTTTGCTAGACGAAGGCGGTGTAGTTGGTGATCTCGGGTGTGGAACGGGTTCGTTCGCGCAAGTGATCGCACCGTGGGTAAAACAAGTCATCGGTGTTGACCGTTCGTCTGCCATGTTGCAGATGGCTAGAAAGCGGTTGAAGGACGATGAGCGAGTCGATTTGAGAAGAGGTGAGTTGACGCAGTTACCGATCGACGATCAAGAACTGACCGCGTCAGTTTTAATATTAGCTTTACCATACGTGGATGATCCTGAATCCGTTTTTTCCGAAGCGGCTCGAGTGACGACTTCCGGTGGTAAAATTGTGTTGCTCGATATGCAGCAGCACGAGCATTCCGAATACAAAGAGGACCTTGGCCACATTTGGCTTGGTTTTCGAGAAGATCAAATCAGTCGTTGGTTAACTAACACTGGCTGGCGTCAGCCTCGATGGTTTTCAATACCGATCGATCCGGACGCGAAAGGGCCTAGTTTGTTCCTAGCGACTGCGAAGAAGTCCTAAAGTTTTTTCCGTTCACTTTTTTTGACATGTTGCCTGCGGAATTTTTTCGACGATAAGTCGTGACGCCGGCTAATTTTTTGGGAGAGTTTTAATGAGTACCGTTTTAGATCCTAAGAAGACCAAACCAGCCGCCGCAGCGGCACCCGCTCGACCACCGTATAAGGTCCGTGCGTTCGATTACGCAGCCGAAGGCCGACGCAAGGACGCCGAAGAATTGGTGAACCTCGGACGCAAAGAAATCGACTTGGCTGAAGATGAAATGCCAGGCTTGATGACGCTTCGCGCTCGCCACGGCAAGACCAAGCCATTGGCAGGTGCTCGCATCATGGGTTCGTTGCACATGACCGTGCAAACCGCTGTTTTGATCGAGACCTTGGTTGACTTGGGCGCAGACGTTCGTTGGGTAAGCTGCAATATTTTCTCGACGCAAGATTCCGCCGCTGCCGCAGTTGTCGCTGGCCGCACAGGAAGCTTGGATGATCCGAAGGGTATTCCTGTATTCGCGTGGAAGGGCGAATCGCTGGAAGAATACTGGTGGTGCACTGGCGAAGCTTTGGTTTGGCCAGATGGCGAAGGCCCAGACTTGATCGTCGATGACGGCGGTGATGCAACGCTCTTGATCCACAAGGGTTACGAGTACGAAAAGGCTGGCAAGATTCCAGCTTTCGATGCAGAAAACGATCCAGAAGAATGGGGCGTCATCCTCAATTTGCTTCGCAGCGAAATCGGCAAGAATCCTGGCCAGTTCACCAAGATGGCCGCTCGCATGCAAGGCGTCTCCGAAGAAACCACCACGGGCGTACATCGTCTCTACGAAATGCACAAGCGTGGCGAGCTGTTGTTCCCAGCGATCAATGTGAACGATTCGGTTACCAAGAGCAAGTTCGACAACATCTACGGTTGCCGACATTCGTTGATCGACGGACTCAACCGAGCTTCGGACGTCATGATCGGTGGCAAAGTCGCCGTGGTCTGCGGTTTCGGCGAAGTCGGCAAAGGTTCCTGCCAATCGCTTCGCGGCCAAGGCTGCCGAGTGATCGTCTCCGAAATCGATCCGATCTGCGCTTTGCAAGCCGTCATGGAAGGTTATGAAGTCAAGCCAATCGAAGACGTCGTTGGCGAAGCCGACATTTTCGTTACCGCAACCGGTAACAAAGACGTCGTCACCGTCGACCTGATGCGCAAGATGAAGGACAAAGCGATCGTTAGCAATATCGGTCACTTCGATAACGAGATCGACATGGCCGGATTGCAGAAGCTTGAGAAGAACGGTGCCGTCGAGCGTCGTAACGTCAAGCCACAATACGATCAATGGTACTTTGCCGATACCAAGAAGAGCGTTCTGATTTTGGCCGAAGGCCGATTGATGAACCTCGGTTGCGCGACTGGTCACCCAAGCTTTGTGATGAGCACCAGTTTCACGAACCAAGTTCTTGCACAACTCGAACTTTGGAACGAACGCAAAACCGGCAAGTATGCAAAGCAAGTTTATGTGCTTCCAAAGCATCTTGACGAAGAAGTTGCTCGTTTGCACTTGGACAAGCTCGGCGTTAAGTTGGCTCGTTTGACCAAGGCTCAAGCTGAATACTTGAACGTATCGGTCGACGGCCCTTACAAGCCAGAAATGTATCGTTACTAACCTTTTGTCAGCAATGCAAACGGGACATGTTATCGCCCGACAGCGGTAACGTCCTTTAATTTGTACTGATTAGTCACGCAGGCAGTCGATTTTCGGCTGCCTGCGTTTTTTCTGGAATTGGCACGTTTACCGGAAAAGTCTGACAGTCAGGTGCCGTTGACGCTCGATTCAATTCGCCTGACAATATTTGGTGAAGTGTAGCTGTGAAGTTGATGGTTTTTTAACGAACGATTGGGACAATCGTTCTACAATTTTTTGAGCGATTGCGACAATCGCTCTACACTGGTTTGAACGATTGAGACAATCGTTCTACAAAGAAATTGATTCACCGACTAAGAATAAAATTTTAGATAAAACGCATGGAGCCGTAATGAACATTTTGCAGTCGCAAGATCCTGAAGTTTGGGCCGCTATCGAATCGGAATCCGTTCGCCAGCAAGATGGCTTGGAAATGATCGCCAGCGAAAATTACACGAGCTTGGCAGTGATGCAGGCGACGGGCAGCGTGCTGACGAATAAGTACGCCGAAGGCTATCCCGGAAAACGATATTACGGTGGCTGCGAATACGTCGACGTGGTTGAGCAATTAGCAATCGATCGCGTGACGCAACTGTTCGGAGCCGAAGCAGCCAATGTTCAAGCCCAAAGCGGATCGCAAGCCAATACTGCCGTCTACATCGCTGCCTTGCAACCCGGCGATTGCGTACTCGGTTTGGATCTCGCTCAAGGCGGTCACTTGACGCACGGCATGCATCTGAACATTTCGGGCAAGTTATACAAATTCCATTCCTATGGCGTCGATCCGCAGCACCATCGTATCGATTTTGATCAAGTCGCTCGCTTGGCAAAAGAACATCGCCCCAAGATGATCGTGGCAGGCGCGAGCGCTTATCCTCGCGAAATCCATCATGCCAAGTTTGCCGAAATCGCAAGGGACGTCGGTGCCAAGCTGATGGTTGATATGGCGCACTATGCGGGGCTAGTCGCTGCTGGTGTTCACGATAATCCGGTTCCTGTCGCAGATTATGTGACCTCGACAACCCACAAAACTTTGCGAGGACCGCGAGGCGGCATCATTTTGTGCCGCAAAGACGACTTGCGACCGATCAATAGCGCCGTATTCCCCGGCATCCAAGGTGGTCCACTCATGCACGTCATCGCGGGTAAAGCGGTTTGCTTTGGCGAAGCTCTGACTGACGATTTCCGGCGTTACGGTAAATCGGTTATTGAGAACGCAAAAACTTTGGCGGAAGCACTCATGTCAGGCGGCTTGCGATTGATTAGCGGCGGTACCGACAACCACTTGATGCTCGTTGACGTAACAAGCCTTGGTCTTGGCGGGAAAGTTGCCGAGAAAACTTTGGACCATTGCGGCATCACCGTTAATATGAACATGATCCCGTTCGACACTCGCAAGCCGATGGACCCAAGCGGAATTCGCATTGGAACACCGGCGCTGACTACCCGCGGAATGGGGCCTGACCAATTCAAACAAATTGGAGCTTGGATCGTACACGCCCTGAGAAACGCTGGCAACGATCAAGTTCTTGACGGAGTTCGCGAAGAGGTACGCCAACTAGCGGTACAATTCCCTGTCCCTGCTAGCTCGCTCGCGACCGCCATCTAATAATGCAGACAGACTGAAACGGATTGCCTGTTGAAACACTTCTCGCTGATTCGAAAAACCACACAATGACACCAGCAAAGACAATCGCCATTAGTAAGATTTTGATTGCGGACGATAACATGGCCAATCGAGAGTTGCTCGAAGCCTATCTGTCGTCGATCGAGTGCACAACGGAAATGGCCGTCGATGGCCAAGACACATTGACCAAGGTCGCCAGATTCCAACCGGATCTGATTTTGCTCGATGTGATGATGCCCAAGCTCAATGGTTTTGAAGTTTGCCGGAAACTAAAGCAGGATCCGGCAACTTCCAAGATCATGGTTCTTATGGTGACGGCTCTGAACGAACTGGGCGATATCGAGCGAGCCGTCGCTGCAGGGACGGACGATTTTCTTTCCAAGCCCGTCAATCAGCTTGAGTTACGCAAGCGTGTTACGAACATGCTCAAACTCAAGGATACGACGGACGAACTAGAACGACTGCGGAGCTACATTCGCGAAATGGAAGAATATCCGCAGCCAAGACAGCCGTTTTGAACATCTTGATGATGGTTGAAATATCTGCGAACGAACCTGCCCAATCACAGAATTCGGTAATGGACCTCGAATTCCAAAGGTTGCTTGCCAAGATCCAGCGACTAGTTCCAATCGAGCTGGACGAAGCGACGATTGCGGGTCAAAGGGTGCCTTGGGCTCGCGTCAAAAACCCAGACCAATTGCTGGAAAATGCCTTGACGAGAAAGGATCGCTCGCCGGACGAGCTGGATCCGTTTTGGGCAGCAACATGGCGCGCTGCAATTGGGCTCGACGTGTGCTTGAGTCAAAGAAATGTTCGCGATGTGAACGTCTTGGAATTAGGTTGTGGCAGTGGTCGAGCTGGAATCGCAGCGGCGATCCAGGGGGCTCGGGTTACCTTGACGGATACGTCTAGCGAAGCGTTACTTGTCGCGCGACTAAACGCTTGGCCGGTCCGCGACAGATCCGCAGTGCGACGGCTAAATTGGCGGGACGAAACACTGGCCACCGGCCCTTTTCCGATCATCATCGGGTCCGACGTCGTTTATGATCCAAGTCTGTGGCAGTACCTCGAACCCTGCATGCGTCGACATCTGGCTCCATCGGGTAATGTGTTGCTGTCGGAGCCGCAAAGACATACTGGTGACGCTTTCTTGGATTGGATAAGGAAAGCTGGTTGGCGAGTTGAAACGCAACTGATTGATTTGCAAGACAACCAACGCGAAATCCGAATTTTCACTTGCCGTTTGGAGACGTGATGAGCGAAAACTCCTTTGCCATTCGACTTATCGCGATCGTAGGTGTGGCGATTTTGAATTGCGTGTTCTTGGCGGCACTTGGCTGGGGATTCTCAGTCAACATCCTCGCGGATGCTTTACTGACGCTCGGCGGCGTGATCACTATAGGCGTCATCGTAAGCCAAATATGGTTCGTTGCCGACCGTTCAACGAAGTCCCTCGGTAGTCCGATTGGTATCTTGCTCGGCGCGATGATGATTCTCTGTGGCCTTGCAGGTGCAATCACAGCCAGTGCCATTGGCTCCGATTGGATCTGGCAGTTCTCAAGTGGACCGGTACGTCCAAATAACATGCCGAATCAAGCGCCTCTGAAGACGGGACTGGAAGGTTTTCTGCTTTACAATTCAGAGTTGCTTGGATTTTTAGTGGAGGATTTTGCTGTACTTGTTTTCGTGTTTTTCGAGTTTTTTCTTGTTGTGAGGTTACTGCTATTAGTCACCCAATCGATCTTGTTTTCCCCAATTCGGACGAAGTTGCCCAACCTCCTGCGTGAAGATGTTGTGACAAGAAAAGTTGGCGTCGATACGATGCTCAATATTACAGCCTGTGTCGCTGG
>JANMNK010001220.1:0-3595 GCA_031373875.1 Pirellulaceae bacterium
CGCCGTGGCCATCGACCTGTCGAACGCCGCGGCGCAAGTCGTGAACCCAGGGCTGACGCTGACTCTTTCGTCGGGCACTCCTCTGGAGAACGTGATCGGCGGATCGCTCGGCGACACGTTGATCGGAAACACGCTGAACAACGTAATCACGGGTGGTTCTGGCAACGACATCCTGTTGGGCAGTGGTGGTGTCGACACGATGTACGGTTTGGCTGGTCGCGACATTATGGTGGGTGGTTCTGGCGCGGATTCGCTGTTCGGCGGTAACGACGACGATATCTTGATATCGGGCTTGTTTACCTATTTCAACGAAACGACCAAAGTCTTGAATCGAACCGGCGTGGATGCCTTAATGGCCGAATGGACTTCCGGTAACGCCTATGCCACCCGCGTCTCGAATCTTCGTAACGGCACGGGTCTCAATGGAAGCAACAAGATTGACAGTTCCACCACCCCAGACGATAACGCGGTAGACGCACTACTAGGCGAAGGCGGTCTCGATTGGTTCTGGAAGTTTGGTGTCGACACTAATTCAGACCTGGAATCTGGCGAAATCGAAAACTAGAACGGGAAACCAATTTATTTGTCCTGCAGATTGTCACGACCTTCTGGACAAACATGCGCGAGTACTCGCCTGTATAGTCAAAATACTCGAACGAGGTCGAATGAGATCAATTTCTCATTTCTGCTAACGGTAAAATCTCATTGCCGCTATTTTCCACAACATTTAGCCTCCCATATCTCCCTCTGCCCACTCCAACACGCAACCGCCGCAATCTTCCGCAAATCGCGCTCGAGTAGCGGTTCACATCCACGTTCGATCGCTGGCAGGAACAAGATTTGTTCCTGAATATCCGGCGCTAGCTGCAGCAAAGTCATAATCTGCGTCAATCGAGCTCGACTTACGTGTCCGAGTCGCGCCAACTCCGCTTGGTTCTTTACTTTGCCATCCTGGACCAGTTGGTTTAGCCGAATCGCAAGCGCCATGATTTTCGCGACGCGTGGAATTCGCTTGATCGCAGGCGGAACTTTTTTCACGCCAGCCTTTATTGTAGTTTTGGAGCGGCGACCGGTTTCAAAGTGTAAATCGTGGCTCGTAGTAATCATGCAAGTTGCTCCTGTAGGCTTCCGACTTCTTCGGCTAGTGTTTTGATGCCAGTCGACCGGTAGGTGATCGACAGCTTGCTGGCGTTTCCATCGTACGTGACCCGATCGATAAGCAAGTCAATAATTCGTTCTTGTTCACGCGGCGAAAGCGATTCCCACAGTTCGTCGAAACCAGCGAGAGCCGAAATAACCTCGTCTTCGTCGATCTTGGCGTCGCTCAAGGCGGCAACTTCCACATCGATCTCGACTAGTCGCTGTTCGAGAATACGAATTCGGTCCCTGGCCTCAACCAGCTTTAGCTCATCTTCACCCGCACCCACTGATAGTTTGCCAATGTGGGCTACCTCGTTGCGAAGTTTGCGTTGTGCGCCAACCTTTTCGGCTCTTAGGCGATCTAGTTGAACTTCCGATTGGCGCCGCGCCTGGGCCAACGTGTCGCGTATAACCGCCGGATCGCGGCCAATGCGTTTGATCTGGTCGATCACAAACCGCTCAATTTCACCGGCTGGCAACGAAGGCGACGGACATTTTTGCCAACCCTGTTTCTGAGCTCTGTGACAGACGTAATAGCGGTAAAGCGTTCGACCTTTCTTGGTATAGGTATGGCTCATTCCGCAGTCGCAGGGTCCGCATCGCAATTTGCCACGAAGTAATGCCGTGTGCTATCCATTGCTCACCGACTTAGCTGTGCATGATTGACCAAAAGTGTCAAAAGTTTTTGACAAACGCCTATTCCGCGGCCGCCATCTGATTGTGACCAAACAATCGAACAATAAGAAGTAAGAACAATCGCCACTCAAAGAACTCCTGAGTCTCTCGCCAACAGTCGGGACGCTTCGTTCTTTCATTGACGACATGCATGAACTTTTTGCGCTTCGCCGCTCCAAGAAACAGGCCTGGCAAATTTGGAGACACATGAGACGCAATCAGGCGTATTTGGCAAACGAGCATCTGCGCAAAGCCCTCGATGTGCTCAGCAAAGACAACATGAAAAAGCTTCTGATTTATCTGGACAAGGCACTATCGGTTCGCAGTAAGGTTCGCACGAACAATCATGTAGAGCGTTGCAATCGAGTGCTTCGCTACCTGGAAAAGTCCGTTACAAATGGAGGCGTCGACGAACAATCGTCCGCCACATCCTTGCTCCAGTTCGCAAATTGGACGAAACGCAAGGAAAATCAAGCCGCAATGGCTGCTTAGAATGAAACGCGTACCGGCGATCAGCGAGAAGTGTCCAATTTTTTTTAAAAATAGTTACTTTCTATCCACCTGCCAGATTGAATCTGATTTCTCCGTTCGGTAAGTATGGTAAGTTTTTTAACAAAGGACATAGGCGATCTGAGTTGTTCGCGAACTGTGTCACGGAACTGGCATATAGAAGTACATTCCTTCGTAACATAAAGGGTCCCACAATGTTCGGTTCTAAGCGTCGAACCTCATTTGCCTTCTATCTTTTCAGTCGTCGATCAAAACTGAAGAATTCGTCTCGTCAAAGACTTCGCGGCATGTTGGTGGAACAACTCGAATCGCGATCATTACTTGCAAGCGTTGTCGGCCCTAGTTTTCAGGACATGCCTAACGACATATTCAACCCGCAGTCAAGAACTATTTCAATTCAAGCTTATGAAGGAACCGCGCAACCACATTTTGTCCAGGGATCTGTTGGTACATCGCCACCTGAGATAACGCCAGAACAATTAGCGTTGCAATTGGAGCACGAATCTCTTCAACAACTGATAGATTTTCCATTTCCCGTTAACCCTAGCGGAGAGGGTGGCGGCATCAGTAACGCTGCTCCTACTAATTCAAGCCTGCCAAACAGTGGGCCATCCATAGAAGCAGCTGGTGACTTCACATTTTATCAAGCGGCACTTGATCGTCCTGCAGGAGGTTCATTCTCAACTGTGAATGAACCAAGTTTGGGAACGATGGGCAACACCGTTTTCACAACGGGCAATTGGTTCGCCTCGGTTTCTGGCGACAACGGAAATAATTTTGGATATGTCAATCCGTACACTACATTCCCTGCAACCTGGGGGGGGTTTTGTTGCGACCAGCGAGCGGCCCAGGATCCAGATACTGATTCCGTCTATTGGTATCTGCAGTACTCAAAAGATGGTTCATCTTCGACTTCCGTAGGCGGTGCTAGGATTGCCGTGGCAACTACCGAAACACAACTCCTAACTAACGCTTGGACATATTACGATTTTACACCGCAAAGCTTCGGATTGACTGCGGGCAAATGGCTCGACTTTCCTCACATGACCGTAAGTGAAAATTACGTTTACGCTACCACGAACGTTTTTTCTACCGTGACTAACGTCTTCACGGATGCAGTCGCTTGGCGAATTCCAATTTCAGAAATCAACGCTGGCGGCGCAGTAAACTACCAGTACTTTACCACAACTACATCTTTTTCGTTGTCGCCAATTGAGAATGCAAGCACCACGATGTATTTGGGTTCGGTGGATACATCAACATCCATCAA
>JANMNK010001034.1:0-5417 GCA_031373875.1 Pirellulaceae bacterium
ATTTGATTTTGAACAAGTTATGATACCTCCATTTCGCATTGAAGAGTTATTCAAAGCAATGATCCGCGACGTGTAATGTGCTCAGACTCAAATGCCAACAGGGACATGGTTTCACGGTGGACGAATCGTTTGCCGGCAAACAAGTAAAGTGCCCATCATGTCAGGCCCTTGTTTTGATACCGAATTTAGCAATTCAAGGATCGAATAAAGCAGCAACTGGCTTCACCACTGCATCGACAGTCGGACAATCTTCAACACAAACAGGCAACACGGCGAACGCATCCCTACTTCGTCATTTTTCGGTCTTGAATATTGCAATATTCAGTGGAACAGGATTTGTATTGGGATGCTTGCTTGCGATTCCCTTGGCTCTCGCATTTAGAAAAACGTCGCCAGTTTCAACAGAGAACAAACGAGTTGAAGAAGATGCACAACTTGCCGCTTCGCGGGCTGACGACGCAGAGACAAAGGCAACGCCATTTCAGTCGGCACGAATCGAAGATAAGAGTTCCGCAAAGAAGGTTGAGCAGCCAGTTATCGCCGACAATACTGACGACGGGTCCAGCTCTCCTAAGCAAAAAGGTCCGCCGCAATTGGGAATGGCGGTTAATAGGGAAAAATTGGATTTGCATTTGTTTCCGCAGGCAATCCAAGGATTCGCATACGATCCTATCGAAGGACGTATCGCGACCATAGATGATCAGAATGGATTGTTGCTTTATAGTGTCGACGAAGTTATGGCGAAAAAGTTAGTTGCTACGCAGAGGCCACTAAAGGAGAAACCTTCAGCTGTGTGTTTAAAACGCACTTCGCTCGAAAGTTATTTTGTGGTCGCATACGCCGATCAACCACTTCTCCAGTTGTTCAACACAAAAACGCTGGAGTTATCGAGCGAGATAAATTTGGAAGGGATGACGGGCGCGGACAAGATGCATTCGAGCGAGAACAAAGAGGACCCATTCCTTTACTTGCTTGATTCTGGCCAAACCAGCCGCTACGGTGGCAAATTTCTTTGGCGATACGATTTGCGGAACAAGGTATTGAATAAGACTTCTGCCTGGGTGTCCACCTTTGGAATCAATCGCAAAGGGGATGAAATCTACTTGGATGGTAACGCCGCCTTGATAGAGCCCTATTTGACTTCCACGACATTAGGTGTCTACAAGTGGCAGGATGAGGAACCAACTGGGCGTTCAGCCCCGCCTATTACGACCGACCTTGGCCGAGGTTTTGGAATTCGCAAAAATTATTTCGCCGCGAACCAACTGCAAACAATTAACCCCTGCTTTGCTTTTAAGAATAAGCCGCTGTTGTTGGGTTGGCAGGGCCAGCATGTTTGGCTTTTCACGACCGAGTTCGACCCCGCACTTCCTCAGCAAAAATTGCCTAACCAAAGCGATATCGTTGGAGAAGGTTCGAATGAAATTCGTGGCCTCGATGTCTACGCCATGCCACAACTGCCTCCCGAGCGGTTTATTCCTCCTAATGAAGTTCCTCAGACTCGAAGAGATGCGTTCCAAAACGTCATAGTAGGGGACGAAAAGCGCGGAATTTTCATCGCGGTACAATCGGAACGGCTTGGTATTGGACATATTCCTGAACTGGTGGTCAAAGACGGTGACCCTTGCGAGTTTGTTCGACATGATATGCCATCAACAGTATATGTTGGTCGCACGGTTGAAATTGATTTCGAAATACCACCTGATACGGCCGTTAGCATTGTCTCTTCGCAACGGCCGGTTAAAGCAGGTGACAAAGGAATCAATCCTTTGCCGAGCGACAATTTTGGAAAGTACATAAATCTGATCGAAGGCGACCCGCCGATTTTGGTCGACGGGAAATTGAAGTGGACGCCTTCCACGAACGAAATAGGAGCGATTGAATTCAAGTTTCGATCGGTCCGAAAAGGATTACAACGCGAATGGAGCTGGGTGACTGAAGTTGCTATGCCTTCTAAATCTTTGGGATTCCACGCTACAGCCATGGATTGCAGACTCGACGGAAAGACCGCTGTCGTGTGGGGCTCGGTCGATCCCGCGCCGCTAGCAGATTCGGCAGTCAACGCTTCGGTCGAGAATAGCGGGAGCAAGGGCGTCATCGCTGTTTACGATTTGCCTTCTTTTAACTTGCGACAAAAAATCGAACTGCCACATCATGTCCATTCCGTAACTTTTGATGACCAGCACTTGATTGTTTGTCATAGTTGGAGTGAAAAAGGTCAAAAGGTTGAGCGTGACGCAAAAATTGCTCGCGTTGACATCCAGACGGGTGAAACCGTTGCGGAAATAGAATCACCTGTCTTTGTTAAAATGTTGATCGCCGGCGATACCGTTATGGCTTCAGAGGCGCAAAGTGCATCGCAACTGAATGGGCTAGACCTCGTTAGGGAACGAACGCAGGCCTTCGATCGTACGACTTTTCGTGTGATCCCACTTCCTACGGAAATTGATAAATCGATGATTGCTAATCGCGTTGGCTCCAACATCATGCGAAATGGAATCTTATGGGATTCGAATATGCAGTCACCGCTCTTGTTGGGGCAAGTCATTGCGCAGTTTCGCACTCAAACTTTTCTGTCCCCGTTTTCGACTGGCCATATTGAGGTCTGCATGAATCATGCAGTCCTCTGTAAATGGCAGGCAAATTTCAATCCTGCGAAGCCCATTAAACTAGTCGGCTCGCGAATATCGTCACCACACTTTCCTAATTTTTTTTCTTGCGGTAGTGGAGTTCTCCAAGTCACCAATCCTGGGGCAATCGCGAGGCGCCAGAGTCCTGTTAAGTTTAGCTCCAATGCCGATAACACCTCGAATGAAACTGGCACCGAAGCGCCAGACGCATTGAATCTGATTCAATTTGAGCGAATTTCGCCACAGCGGACAGGTCATGTCGCTTTGACTCCAGACCATATCTACTTAGTTTATCGCGGTCGACTCTACAGGTTTAACGCAAAGCAAATCGTTGGGCAAGCACCTCTGCAATTTGAACCTAAGCAAAGCACCTTTTTGCTGCCAACCAAAAAGTCCGTCAAGCTCAAGTATTCTGCACCCGGTGCCACCGCATACGAACTCCACTTGTTTTACAATAACAGTGATTTAAAAGGCATGCCAAACGTGTCACTTGAATCGAAGTCAGGCGAATTCAAAGTCGCATTAGAGGAAGTGGACAGTTTGCGCGATTATGTATTCAAAGTGGCATCCGCAAAGGAGCGAAAGGCTTCCGACGAAGCGCTTCAAAATTGGGCTATGAAAGTTAAGGAATTTATCAAACCAATCATTAAGACGAAGATTCAGGGTATTCCCGTCCCCGTCAAAGCTCTTGTTGTTGCACATAACGAAACCCAAACCGCGATGATGATCCACGAGTTTGTGGTTGATGTACCTTTAGCTTTTCTCAATTCCAAAGAATAGCGTTCGTCGGCTAAACGTTTGTGCATTTTTGAACCCAGCGGAAATCATCTATGTCTCTTAACATCACATGTAGGAACGGTCACAAACTGAAGGCCAAGGAAGAATTGATCGGCAGAAAGATTCCTTGTCCTAAGTGTGGGGCAGTGGTTTTGATCGAAGTACCTGCCGAAGAAATGCTCGCCGATCTTGGCGCGTTTGCAATCGAAGAGGAACCACAGCCTTCTAGCGACTCAAACGATCCTTTTGGCAATCTCGGTATCAACACAGACCCGCAGGCACTTGGTAATCTCGACTTCGGCGATTTGGGTGAGTTGGCTCAACCATACCCTTTTTCCGCAACCAGTGCGGACCCTCTTGCCGCCCAAGCCAATTGGGAAAGTCCATTACCGAATGCGGTGACATCGGACGCGAAGACACCTATAACGCAAGCTTCCGCCGCCAATCCAAAACAAAAATGGCTCGCGGCAGCCATACTCGGTGCCATAGGATTTTTGCCTGGAATTGCAATCGGAACCCCGCTTCTTGCATGGATGTGGTCGGACAAACAAGCAATTCAAGCAAACAAACAGGAACAGGCCGGCGCTAACTCGCCACTTCAATCGCACTTGGTTGAAAGCAAAGTGCTTAGGGAGGAAGTAGTCAATAGCGTCAAAAAAGCTTTGGAAGCTAGAGATCCTATCGAGAGCGCGGACAAATTTCGAGAAAGGATAAAGGGGCTTCCCGAAGACCGGCAGAAAAACATGGAGAAGCAGTATGAACAACGGGTTGCCCAACAAGAAAAAGCTGTAGCAGAGAAGTTGGAATCGCTGAAAAAAGAGCTGATACGTGAACGTGAGATTTATCCAGAATATCTGTTTGTGACTGCCGAGGAGGAGAAGTTGCTTGCGAGTGGAAAACCGATTGACGCAAGCGAGATAAGGCGGACGATTTTCCAGCAGGCGATCAAGGAGTTGGATAACGTGAATTTCGGTCGGCCTAGCGAGCCACAAACTCCATCGATGTTAGAAATCAATTCGCAAAATCTTGTCTATGCATTCAGAAGGCAATTCATGCATTTGAAATCCATCGATGCGGCGAAGTGGAATCGCCTCAAAGAATTAGAGGCGCAAAATCCAAATGCAAAATCGATGTTTGATCGCCTCAATGAACCGGTCGAAGAAAAAAAACTCGAGATGGCGGCGTTGGACTTTAACCTCCGCGAAATCTGTCTAGCGATTGCCAACTTCGAGTCGACGTTCAAGGTTTTGCCGAGTTCCGACGGCTTTCCTAGAAGCAAGACCGGCGGCTTAAGTTGGCGAGTGGCGATACTTCCTTTTTTAGGATACAACAACCTGTATATCGAATTCAAACTCGATGAACCGTGGGATAGCGATCACAACAAAAAACTACTCTCAAAAATGCCCTTTGAATTCAGGACGCAACAAACCAACAAAGTTGGTTACACGACGATCATTTCAACAATGGGGACTGAGAGTCTAATAAGAAAAGGCCAGTCATTTCGTTTGAATGAACTGAAGGCCAACGCATCCTATACCGCAATGCTTGTCGCAGGTGGACCGGACACCGCGATTCCTTGGACCTGTCCCGATGAGAGAGCGTTTGATTCTGATTATGGCATCAAAGATTTCGGCGCTGGTTCGCCTTTGGTTGTCCTCTTCGCGGATATCACTTCTCGAAAACTACCAGCGACTTTATCCGACAAGGAACTGCAATCGCTCGTGTCGGTGCATCGCAAGCAAGGTCTTCCTGCATCGCTGGATTCTCTATGCCCAAAACTATCAGACCTTTATAGCGGGAAGGAAGAAATCATCTACCATCTGCGCCGATTAGATCCAACACGGTGATACTATGATGAACAGCGAACAGCGGGGATATACCCACTATTGTTCGGCACGCGGGTTGCAATGGGAAAAAGAAAGGTGTCAGGAGTGACTGGCACTGTCGGGTTGTAAGTGGTTTTAGGTGCAGTGTTTACGTAGTTCACGACGAAGTTCTTTTCGGGGCTTC
>JANMNK010001055.1:0-2322 GCA_031373875.1 Pirellulaceae bacterium
AGTGACAATCGCTTCCGTTCCTACTGGAAAAATCCTCAGTAGATGGCCATGTGATCGACCGACACGATTGAGCTGGAGTCAAGATGGACAATGGTTAGCGTCGACCGACGACAATAATCGAATCCACATATGGGATGTAAAAAATAGCGAGCGTGTTTCGGTCCTCGATGAACAGCAAGCAGTTATTGCAGGGCTCGACTGGGATCCCAGTAGTCAATATCTGGCGATGCAAACTTGGGATGGAACCGTGCAAGTTTCCAATGTTTGGTCGCGACGAACTCTCGTGCGATCCAAGGCTTCCCTTTCGCAAATCGAATTTAGTGCTGACGGGAAATATGTCGGTTGGAACTTCACAAATAGCCAACTTACAAAAATGCAGTGGCGTTCGGGACTCGCGACGGAACTGCCAATCAACTCAAGACTTCAGAATTCGAAGCCCGTTGCCAGCGCAGTTCACCCTTCTAAAAATCTGCTGGCTGTCGCGTTGACCGAAGAACTGATCTTGTTTGACCTCGAAACGAACCGTCGACTGGGATCGATTCCTGTCAATCGGCCTATCGCAATTGACTTTTCGAAGACCGGCGACCAGCTTGTTGTCTTAGGAAATACAACCGTTCAGCGTTGGCCGATTCGCGCAAGTTCATCGGACGAGCCAGCGATTCGAAGCACAGTCATTGGACCACCGCAATTGGTCACTACACCGCAGATCACGAGTGGATTTCTCTTGTTAGATTCCAACCGTGCCATCGTTACGACGCTCGATGGCAACTTATCAGAAATGGATACTAAAACCGGACAGATCACGCGAACGATTGGACCGTCGCTGGGATTCTCTGTCGTTAGGATCGGTAACGAAAACCTGTGCTCGCTATATCAATGGAATTCGACTTTTTTCGAGCTGTGGGATTTTCAACAAGCCAAACGCATTGACCGAATCTCAGCATTGGGCGGTACTCTTACATTTGCCGACCCCGAAGTCCACACTTTATTCACGACAAACACCAAAGGCGTCGAACTATGGAACATCCCGTCGATGGAGCGTTCTGGAGAAATCCAAGCCGACATCGCGGTGATCGGTGCTCAGATTACCTTTTCTCCGAATCGTAATGAAATGGCAATTCAGTTAGCGCCTCAGTACGTCTCGTTGCTTGACCGCGATTCCCATCATTCCTTGCTCCAACTCGAATCGCCATTTACGTTTGGATACAACTCTCTGAGATATTCTAAGACGAGTGACTTCTTGATCGGTATCAGTGCCGATTCGCAGGGTGTTCGGGTTTGGAATCTGCAGCAACTTAGGAAGTCTTTGAGCGACCAGGGCCTTGACTGGATTCCAAATAACGCGACCAATCCGAAACAACAGGAATTTCTCGATGGAGCTTTTGCAGCGACTGCTGATCAAGCCGATGCAACTTGGGATATCGACTTGGGCGAATTGGCGGAGTCAAAAGCACGTTGGACGGCTATGCTCTTGCGTGAATCACTGAACCGACTTGCCATGAGCCCTGACGACGCTCGTGTATTGAACAACGCAGCGTGGCAGATGCTGTTCCAGCCGGCCGAAAATCGAGATCTTGATAGAGCAGAAGAGTTGGCGAGCCAGTCGCTCCTCGCATCGCCCAACGATCCGGTCTCCCGAAATACGTTGGCATTAGCTCTTCTTCGTGGCGATAAATTGGATGAAGCTGAGTCGCTGCTCCTTCAAAATCTTGAGGCGTCGACGCCCGATCAGCTCACGTACGACCTCGTCATGCTCGCCGTTGTGTACCAAGCCCGAGGCCAAATGGAATCAGCTCAACTCTATCGAACTTGGGCTAACCAAAATCGATATCGATATCCACCAGCTACGATTGCCGAACGTGATGAAGTTCAATCATTTTTTAGCGAACTGGCGGACTCGGATGCCGAGCAATGACTTTCGGTTTGACAGTAGCTTGTAGATTACTTCTGCAAAAATAGAGCAGGGACGCGAGCCCCACGGATTTTTAATTCACCGGACGGCTCGCGCCGATTCCGCTAAAAAATCAAATTCCAAGTACAACCGATTACATTCAGTCACTAGCTGGGCGTAAAACCACATTCAATATTTTCGAGAGCTACTTTTCTTCCACGATCATTTCTCCATTCATCACCATCCAGTGGCCTGGGAAAGTGCAGAGGTACGGGTATCGGCCCGGGGTTTCGGGCGCTCGAAAATAGATCGTGAAACTTTGTTCGGGTTCGACGATATCGGTATAGCAAATAACGTCATCCGTTTGCGGCGCGTACTGCCTGACAACGGCTTCGGGGTCTGCCACGAGTTTATTGGCTTCTTCGCCAACG
>JANMNK010001067.1:0-5617 GCA_031373875.1 Pirellulaceae bacterium
TTCAATTTTCGCCGCTGCGGATCGAATCTTATTCGTCGTATTTTCACCAACATGGCTCGCGACAAAGGCTGCTACTGCCTCGTGCTTTCCCTCTTCCTGCAACTGAATCGTGTGTCGCAATTGCTCAAACCGTTGCTGCGCCAATTCGTCAAAAGCTGTGTAATCAATATCGACGTTCAGGACCTCAGAGATATTTTTCAGCTTAATTAATTCGTTTTGGACCAATGCTTGAGCTGAGTGGTAGGGCTGTAGATAACTCCGTTCACCTGATAGCAGATAACCACGCTGACCTGTTTCAGCGTTAAGTATATGAAGTTGCAAATCCTTGATGATGGCGTTCGCTTGGTGAGAGCGCGCAATCATGGATTCACTCCGCTGTATATTCTCCAAGCTTAACAACGTGAGAATGCCCAAAAGAACAAGCGCTGCAATCGGCAGAACAAAATAATTGGCTAAGGCGCCGTGCGACTCAGATTGGGTATTTTTTGATTGATTACGCATAGGAATAACGGAAGCGAATGTCAAGATAACAAAATAATGAACTAGCTTTCCAAAAGAAACTCGAGGAGTCTTATTGTCTTTCGTAGCCAGCAGCGCGTGACTTGCCATCCCCTTTATGTTGCCGCAAGTGTGGTTCGGTGAGAATTTTCTTCCGTCGAATATTCCTCCACTGATGTTGGACCAATAATTCCATCAACAGCCTGTTGTGCATCGTTTCGTGGGTTAAGAACAGATTCTGGCTCTTCCTTTTGCTGCTGCAAAAAGCGTCCAACAATTCGTTCCATCGAGTGCATTCGGTGGGTTACATAGTCCGCCCCCGCTTGCTTGAGCTGTTGTCGCAGTTCAAAAGTAAGCGCTCTCGATTTCCAATAACCAACTGCGATCCACCCGTCATATCCTAGGCGACGCAGCAACCGTATTGAAACTTCGATTTCAGCCAGACCGTTCTGCGGAATCTCCGATAAGATCACCAGTGGAATTTTATCATTCACAATTCGTGTGGCGATCCGTTGGTTGAGTCGTTGATAACGCAGCCATTTTTGATTGGGATGCGAGTGGACAATAACATCTAAAGCAATGCTTGCTCGACCACTCCCGACAATCACTAACGGGTTTTGAGGAGCATCGTTATTCACTGTAATCGATTCTTCGGTCGTGTTTATGACCGTCGACTTGGATAACAACTGAGCCGCATCCAAAATGATGGCATCGGCAATCTTGAGCACCTTTGCATGATCCTCACGACGAATGGACTTGGCTCGCAATTCACGATCAGCATGCTGGAGGCCTTTATAGATAACTTCCTGCATTGCAAACGCCGCTCCACGTTCTTTCGCAATATCTTGGAAAAGCAGTGTGGCTTCGGAAGTGTCGTCAGCCAGAATTCGCTGGAAAAACACCACGTGATGAGGTAATGGGCGTGCATCGCCTAACAAATGATCGAGCACGGAAAAACATGCCAAGTGGCGTCCCAGCGTAACAATGACTAGGCTCAATGGCGTCGCCAACATCAGTCCTAATGGCCCCCACGCCCAGGTCCAAAACATGATCGCTAGTAAGAGAGCAAACGGATTCATGCCTACGGACCGACCGAACAAAAACGGCTCGATAAAATTGCCCGTAATCGCTTCGAGTGCCAAATAAGATCCAACAATAATCAGCGGCGGAATCCAACCAGGTAGAGTCGCAATGCTAACGATCAACGGCAACAACATGGAAACAGCAGTTCCGAGCAATGGGACAAAGCGGACGAAAAAGGAAACCGAACCCCAAACGGCCGCATAGGGTACGCCGACAAGAAACAGTACTATGTTAAACGCGACCGCAAAACCCATGTTCACCGAAACGAGTCCCAAAAGATACTTGCTCAACCGAGTCGAAGTGTCGTCCAGGATTCGCGTCGTTCGTGACAACCTACTTCGTCCGATGATGGCCAACATGCGGTTCCGAAGATCTTCGCGCGAAATCAACATGAAAATGGTCATGACGGCAACGAGCGCGCCCGTCGCCAGGGGACCTAGGGCGAGAACGACAAAAGTAGGCACCGACGACAACCAGCGGCTCTTGGAATTTTCTGCAATGACGACAACTGGCTTTTCAGATGCTTTGTCGGCGTCTGCTTGAGCTTCGTTGAAATTGGCAGTAACACGATCTACCATCTTCCAAACCCCGCCCAGGGTCGAGCTGCTGTTACTTCGCAAAGAAGTAATTTTTTCTTCGATCTCTCGGGTATGCGTCGGCAGCTCTATCGCCAAACTTTGCAACTGAATGACCAGAGCGGTAGTCAGGCCGAACAAAACGGAAAAGACAACCGTGGCCACGATACTTACTGCCACGGTCCGAGACAGCCCTCTTTTTTCGAAGAACCGAACGACGGGATTCAAGATGAACGCAAAAAGAAAACTTAACGCCAAGGGCGCTAAAATCGGCTTTCCTACAATCAAGATCGCCACTACCAGACAACTGGTGGCAATAACGAAAAAGCTTTGCGTCACGGTTACTGTACTTGACTTAACCATCCGTTGTTCCGTCGCTTTGCGATGAGGTTTTGGGGCCGTAAAAAACACTTTTATCAATCAATCCACGCTGTAATATGGCGAATCTCTCGTCTTACTAAGGCAATTATCATGCCAACAACGTGGATTGGCCCATTACCTCCATTTCTCCCTCTTTTCGGTCATCTATGATCGCTGGGCTTCCAGTTGGCTTGGTGGTAAACCAGTTTTCAGCCTACATAACTACAAAAAGCACGATTCTGACCTCCTACTCTCGTTTGGCACGGCAACTGCTTTTACTGCTCCTCGGAAAGTCTTCGCGTGGTGCGATGGCATGAAAAGGATTCGATTAGGAGTTTTAAGTGATGACAACCAAAGAAGAAGTTCAAGGTTCCTGGAACCAAATCGTGGGCGCCGTCAAGAAGAAATATTCGCAGATTACCGGCGACGACTTGGCTTCGGTCAACGGCAACATTCAGCAGCTAGCTGGCCTGTTGCAACGCAAAACCGGCGAAGCTCGCGAAGACATTGAAGCTTTCTTGAAGAGCAGCTCGTCAACCGCCTCGAGCGCGATGAATCGCGTAGCCGAAGTTGCCAGCGAATACACTGGCAAGGCAAGCGAAGGCTTGCGTGAAGGCTACGAATACATGCAACAAGCTTCGCAAGAAGGTTACGATGTTGCTCAGCGAGCCGTTCGTCAACGCCCTATGGAGTCGGTAGCAATCGCCTTTGGCATTGGTATCGTCGCTGGTTTGATTACTGGTGCATCGTTGTTTGGTCGCCGCAACTAGTTTTTGCATTAAGGAACCCAAGCCGTGGTAGGCGATGAAAGTGATCGGCTAATAACCGAAATGAAGGCGATTCGTTTGCACGGATCAACCGCTTTGCATGAATTGAGTGAGGACATGACTCGATTGACTGACTGGCGTGAACACGTTCGTGCAAAACCGCTTCCTTTTATGTTCGCAGCAGCAGCTTTGGGTTACATGCTTGTACCTTCAAAAAGGACGAGCGTTGCAAAACAGGCACCTAATTTCGTTGCTCCGGAATACAACAACGAAGCCGCAAAGCCTGCGGAGCGCGTCGTCAATCAGCCAATTGGAAACAAATTGCGTGCGACCGCTTGGGCGTACGCAAGCCGTTGGGTCCAGAATTATGTCACTGAGTTGGTAAAAGATCAGATTCGCAATGTAGTGGAGCAACCAGATGATCGCGTCAAAAGAACGGAACGGCAAAACACCTTCCCAATTCGCCCCTGAAAAGCGGAATGCGCCAAGTCGGACGGACGAAGAAAAACCCACCTCGAAATTCGATACTTCGAAAATCGAGGAGTCTATTTCGACATTCGTTCGAGATCATACAGGTACTTCGCTGCTGATAGCGATCGCAATCGGAGGTATCGCAGGATGGTTTCTCAAACGAAAAATATGATCGGCCACAACAGCACGCACGACGGTCCCATTCGACGAACAGTCGCCAGTTTCGGCTCTGTTCTCGGGGCAAGCATCGATTTGGCGAGCCTGCAGTTGCGACTGTTCAAGTCGGATGCAAAAGCTGCGTCTCAACACGCCAAACCCTTTTTGGGAGCTTCGGTTTTTGCATTCGGGCTGATTCTAAGTTCGTTGCCACTTGTCGGTTTAGGTTTAGCCAGTCTGCTGGCAGAACTCACAGAAATGCCTGTTTGGTTGTCTCAACTCAGCGTAGGCGGTGCATTTCTGCTCGTTGCTGGCATCCTCCTAGCATTCGCTTGGTCTCAAGTCAAAGGTATTCCAAAATCGTTTGAAAGAAGTCAACGCGAGGCAAAAGAAAACCTTGAGTGGTTCCGAGAAACGATCGATCAAATGGGTAAATAACTAAGTAACAAAAACGATATCAGGAGATATACATGGCTACTCAAGTTCAAAACCGTCCAACCGATTCAAAGAAGGATTCGACCAACAACCGAACAGAAAAACCTGACACTGATGATCTGCAAGAAGACTTCTCGTTAATGATGCATGAAGTTGCCGACTCTGTGAAAAAGTATTGCTCTCGACGCCCAAACGTCGTGCTTGGTTCAGTGTTCGCAGTTGGTTTCATCCTCGGCTGGAAAATGCGGCCCTGGTAATCGAAACGTTGCTTTTACAATTGAACGTTTTATCGCCTTTGAAGTGCTTCCACTTCCAAGGCGTTTTTTTTGCCCTGGTCCATATGCATTGCAAAAGGGTTTTGGGCCAAGTGTGCTGACTGGGGCACTAATTGACGGATCGTCCCAAGGTCAAGGGCATGGGCAGCGGTAGACAGCGACTCCACTTGGTTTAGACCATATGCCAGGGGTTGGACCGCACATCGGAACTGGAACCGAAACTAAGGAACCTATTCTTGCGCTGTTAAATCCCTGTGCAGTTTCTTTCATTGTGCAACTGTCGATAACTGTTCAGTTGTAGGTCACTGTTAGGCCTTCTATCACTGTGAGTAGGTGCCGACGACTGTTTTGAGGATCGTACGCGGCGGGCATCCGTGTTGATCGCCTGGACAAATATCGCGATTACCCAGCGATAAAACGAAAATAGCCCAAGATGCAACGCACTGGGCTATTTAAGATGTACTCGATTCGAAGACTAACATTCGCAAGTTAGTTGATTGCTGAGAAGCGTCAGCAATTGCTTTTGCGCTTCAACAGCTCGTTGACGGCGCACAGCTTTTTCATGCTCACTCCATTTACGTCGAATTCGCTCGCAACTTACAGCGATGGGAACAGACTTCTTGGTTTCTGGGGCTCGATAGATAGCGATCATTTTAAGGCTCCATTAAAAAAAACAGCTTGAGAAATGTATGGATACCAAGTAACGCAATTAGCGCGCCAATCGCAATTAGCAATTCCGGTTTATTCATTTTCTTCCCTACATGCAGTAATAAACCCTATTTCTTTTCTGTGACTTCTTGTCAGGGTGTGGCTTAACGGTCGTTGAGCGTTGAGGTGACGGCGTGCTCTCAAATCGAGCACTTTTCCTTTCAATCGCCCCAGAGCGGTCCTGCTAAAAGCCTCGTTTATGAAGTAGCAAGTGTTTAACGACAACAATCTAGTAACTTTGAATGAATTGGCATGTACGTTGCTTAATCATCATCCGGGTACCAATGCC
>JANMNK010001079.1:0-3193 GCA_031373875.1 Pirellulaceae bacterium
CAGGCCCGTCTGGCTCCACAAAAGTCGGGCCTGGAGACCCGACCTACAGTTTTCGAATCCAAAACTTTAGTAATGACAAAGCACTAGTCTTCCTTCCCAGCCAAAAGTACGCAGACGTTATCCACGCGAAATCCGGCAGACGCTACTGCGAAAATTGCCAAAACTGAGGAGTGGATAGGAAGAAATATTTTTCTTTGTAGGCTATGCGAGCTAAAATACAGGAAGACGATCGCGAGAGCTTATTGGAAATAGCGACGATGCATGCAGCTAGGTTCTTAACCAATCTGTTTGGTGACGAACGGTTAAGTTTCCGTGTG
Source organism: Pirellulaceae bacterium (assembly GCA_031373875.1). Taxonomy (GTDB): domain Bacteria; phylum Planctomycetota; class Planctomycetia; order Pirellulales; family Pirellulaceae; genus JANMGV01. Next base: position 318 of record JANMNK010001079.1, read on the forward strand.
AACGCTAAACCAGCATCCTGATTCGGCGTAATACTCGATGTCGCTTTTACTCGTGAAGCTTTCAATTTGGCATAGAAATCGCTATTGAGTTTTAGTCCCAAAAGCGATATCAGCCAGTTAGAAATTACTCGTCAAGAAGTATTCGAGGTTTGAACAGTCGTACCGGTCCAAGTTTGGGAGTAAGCCTTAGTCGGAGGATTCCCGGAAATGTTGAATGAGCCCAATAGTATTAGTCTAGAACGTTTCTTCTCAGGAATGGCAGAGTACATTTTCCAGTCCCGAATGGGTGTCGCCGATACCGACCTCGTCGATTACCTTTCCCATTTGCTCGTTCGATTTTCTAAGACAGATGCCATGCATCGCGTTCGTCAAATCAACGGCAAACCGGCAACCGAAGTCGTGACCATGATGGCCGAGGCACAACAGAGAATCGGTTTGGCCAAACGACAAATCCACCGGCACATCGGCGACTTTACCCTGTTCTGGTCCGGCATGTATCCCGAAGCCCTTCGTGAGTTGCAAGGTCCCAACCGACGCGATCAGTTTGTCAGCTATTGCGAACAAGGCAAACTGGCCTACGAAATCGCCGCCGAGATCGAACCCGATGAAGACGAAGCGCCCAGTGACCTATTGCGCAAACTCAGTGACGAATTCGAAATGTGCGCCTACGGCCTCCGAGAAATCCGCCGCGAATGGGAATCCCCCGACGAAACCGCCGGCCAAAACATCATCATTCTTTAGGCGTTTTCAACCCGGATTTTTAGAACGAGCGAGCTGACGATCGCTGACGATTTCACCAGCCGGGGTCGGCAATTGGGTCGAACGACTGATTCGATACCTTGATATCATCGACCCAGAGCGTTGCCGTTTTGGTTCCGTAGCTGTGCGAGGAGATGCCGATTTCTAGGGAGTTGTAGATGGCGGCGGCTAGCGGTAGGGTCACGCCTTGGGTGTCGATGATCAATTTGCCGTCTTGCCAAAGTTGTATCGTTCCTTTCGGCTCGTCGCTTAGCGAAAAATGTGCGGTCACCTCCACCCATTGATCCAAGGGAAACGGAACCGCAGTCTTGGGGTCCTGACGGAATTTCGGCTTGTCGAGCGCTTTCAACTCAACAAGGAGAAACCCCGATTCATCGACAAAAATGCGAATGCCGGAATGCAGTTTAATGAAGTCGCATTCGAGATCCATGATCGACGAAGGACGAGACACCGTGGCATAGAAATGTCCGCGAAACCAAAATTCGTCGCCTTTGCGGAAGTAGACCAACGGTGATGAAATCGACGCTTTGGAGCAATTCATTCCACCAGTGGGTGCTGGCACGGAACACTTGAGCGCATTCTTGCCGCGAAACGCGTGCTCCGTGTCTGGAGAAACCACGGCGTCCATGAAATTGGTATCGCCTTTCAAGATTCGATTTCTAAGTGCAACATAGTCCGCAACCTCCGGAGTCTGCGGTGATTGGAGAGTCAGCGAACCCCAACCATGCTCAGAACCGATGAGGCGTCGAACACCGTCGATTCCAGTCGGTAAATCCTCAAAGCTTGCTTCGAGATGCGTAACCGTGGGGTATCGTTTGCCGTCATCGTCGCTGACGCGAAACGTTTGACCATTCCCAACCGTATACGCCGCTTGCATTTCTTTGGGAAAAAATACGGTATCTTGGTAGTGCCATTTACCCGATCGCGAATCGACACGGTACAAATTGCCGTCGTTCAAGAGTTTGTAAGTCGTCCCGTCCAACTCCGCGGATTTCGCCACTGCTGATTCTGGGAAAGCTGTAACGCCTTGGTCACCCATCAACCAAGAAAGCACAACCAAACTAGTCGCGACGAGCGCGGTGATTGCAATCGCGTAGCCTACAAATTTTTTCATTTCCGAAATTGCTTTATCAAGTCGACGATATTATCAATCAGCAGATCGGATTAAACGGGCATTGGTCCGAATATGCGATCGCGATGAAAAGTAGGCCTTGGAAATTGAGTCTTAAAATCGCCGCAACCTGTGATTCGTTTTGGTTACCGTGAGCTTGGCCGAAATAATGTTCGATTGATCACTATATCGAAAGAATTATCGCCCACATCACCTTTCAAAAAAGTATGAGGGTCTTCTTTGACCGCTTGTCCACGAAACGAACAGTTGCGTACATATTGGCCAAGGCGCATTGCAGTCCCGCCACCAAGATACTTTTGATCCAGGCGCAGGTTCAAGGAGTCGATAAAGCACCGCGATGCGTATTCGATAACCAACAACTCGCGGGCAGGTCGCGGTTCAAAAACTTTGGGGTTAGGGTGCTTCATCGTCCGCAAATTCTCCCACGGCGTATGAAGGAAAACAGTGCCAAACTGCATGTTGCGGGTAGGCTGACCTGCACGACCGACAAGATGTAGGTAGGTAGGATTGCTGCACGCTAAGACTTGCAAATGGTCGATCGTACAACCGTTCGATGCGTCCGCTTTATCGCGATCGATATTGACAAAATCAACCGCCGGTTCCTTGTCGCTATCGCATTCTGTCACCCAAATAGATCGCAAGTGGCTTTGGCGAATACCTTCCGCGTGCAGACCGGTACCGTTGGCTTGATGGACTTCGATCGCATCGATAACAGCGTTATCAATCAAGCGAAGATGAACACCGCGACTGCGATAATTGCACTCGACGACGACTCTTGGCAAATATCCGTCGTAACGATTAAATGGTGCTTCGGTCCGATAATTACCGCGTATTTCCACTGCATAACCGTCGATCGGTGCAGTGACCACAAATTTCGTGGGGACCGTAATATCTTCGACATTGCCCACCCACGGTTCCTTTAACTCAATGACCTTGAGGGGCCCTTGTGCGTTTGCGCAACACGAAACAGCAACGACAGAAATCG
>JANMNK010000397.1:0-3009 GCA_031373875.1 Pirellulaceae bacterium
CAAAATGCGAGTTAAGGCGAGTTGCGAAAGATTGTTGGTTATCGTGCTGGTCATGATCGGTCGTTTGGTTGGTGAGCTGGTTTTTAGACGAAAAACTGGGCGGATGGGCAGGGGCGTGAACGATTGAGGACAATCGTTCGACAATGGGGATGCTGGGGCACGAAGACGTCCGGACAACGATGATTACCTACACGTGATGAACAAGCCCGCTTGGCCAAGAAGAGTCCGGCAGATCACTTGACACAGAATGCGAGTTGAGGCGAGCGGCAATAAATTGTAATCGTGATCGTCATGATCGGTCGTTTGGAAGGTGAGCTGGTTTTTAGAGGATATCGGGGCGGTTGGGCAGGGGCGTGAACGATTGAGGACAATCGTTCGACAATGGGAGTCGTGGGCGGGAACGATTGGGGACAATCGTTCTACACTGGGGATGGTGGGGCGGGAACCGGGTTGGCGGTGGTCAGTCCAGCTGATCGATTGACGCATCTCTGTTGGCGATTTGTTTTGAATTCGAGTCTGTAGGTGGGTACGGGGTTTGGTTTGGGAAACGTTTTTGCACGATGAGTTTGATGCGGGCGCAGCGTTGACGAATGCAGCTTATTGAAGCGTTTTTGGTAGCCGTGTGGACGGCTTAAGTTGGCGATAAGTTTGGGTAAGTTTGATTGACTCGCAACATAAACCTCAAACCTCAGGTGTACTGGCGAATCACTTCGTGTCGCAGTTCTTCGGGTATCGCATGGTTGCTTCCTCGATCGCGCGCATTCTCCCACGCTTCTTCAGAAACCGAGCGAGGTTGATTTCGTTTAGCGGTTAAAATCGAAAAGCTCTAGATCCGGCGATTCTCTGCCACTGATCAAATCGCAAATCAGGTCGGAAGCGATCGCACTGAACGTGATACCGTTACCTCCAAAACCTAAAGCGAAATAGCAATGTGGATATTCTGTGCTCTGGCCGATGTATGCCAACCCATCTTGTGTTTCGCCGAAGGTTCCTGCCCAAGCGAACTCGACTTCCCATTGCAGCGTTGGTAAAAGTGCATTCACTTTTTTTCGGATACGTTCAATTCTCTTGGGAAGGCTACGGTCGCGGCGAGATGGGTCGCGAAAGTCAGCATCTTCGCCTCCGACGAGAAAACGGTTGTCGTCGGTAACTCGAAAATACAAATAGGGATCCTTCGCTTCCCACAACATCCAGTCTTTGTTCCAGGGATTAATATCGGTCAAAGGTTGCGAAACACATGCGAACGTACTTTTTAAATGGACAATGCGTTTTCGTAACATGGACTGAGCTTCGTACCCTGTCGCGATGACAATGTGTTCTGCGTCAATCGTAGTGTCTCTGTTGGTTTTCAAACTTACACCGGTACTTGTCGGCGTGTATTCAACAATCTCTGTTCTGTCGAAAACTTTCGCCCCTCGCGAAACGCTTCGAGCCAGCAGGCCATGCGCCATTAAATATGGGTCCACTGACGCAGCCTGGGTCGAAACGATTGCCGCCGACCCTTGAATTGAAAATTGTTCTTGAATTTCTTCGGCCGACAGGAGTTTCGCATTTAAACCGATTGACGTACGGGCATCTGTTTCCTTGCGCAACATCTCGGCGGATTTGCGATCAGAAGCTAAAAAGATCGATGTTCGACTTGCGAATCCGCAGTCGATGGGTAAGTTCTCAGCCAGTTCGCGCAGGGTGTCAATTGATCGGTGAGAGAGCACATATGCGCGACGGGCTTTCTCTTCGCCGATTTTATTTGCAAGTGTGACTAAGGGTACATCGATTTCATATTGCAACAGCGCGGTGCTCGCGGAGGTGCTTCCCAAGCAAACGTCTCGGCGGTCGATGATCACGACGGTGAATCCTTCGCGCGTTAATCGATCCGCCATGATCGCGCCGCTGATGCCAGCACCAATCACAGCAACTTGACAGCTACAATTGTCAGTCGATGGCGGGTAGGCGTTCGTTAAGCCGTTTTTTACGAACCAAAACGGATGGTCTGAAGTAAGGTCCAATTTAAGAATTCCCGAAGAGGGTTCTCGATGTAGATACAGAAGGAAGGCACGCATCCAATCGGCAAGCTATTCAACGAAAAATGCGGTAGCGAAAACTACCGCATTTGATCACGAAGGACAGCGATTGGTCAGAAAACCCCGTCAAGATTACTTAGGGTTTTTCTCGATTTGGTCAGCAGTCTTCTCGCCTTTCTTTTCGATTAGGTCGGCTTTGCGTTCGCCACCATCTTCCAAAAGGTCGGCTTTGCGTTCACCACTTTTTTCAATCGCATCGGCCTTGTTCTCGACGACTGGATTTGTCGAATTGCCCAGTACGTCTTTGTTGGTCTGATTGCGAAGTGATTCGGCCGTCGCATTCGAGTTGTTACGAACAGAATCTGCAGTGGTTTGCGTTGTGTCGCGAACACGATCAGCTTGGAATTGTGTTTCGTCCCGTACCTTCTCGGCTTGCGGGTCGTACATGGTATCACAGCCTACGCTGAATCCTACGGTTGCTAAACACAGTGTTAGAAATAATCGACGCACAATAAAGTCTCCTTCGTTTTTCGAATTGAAATTGGTCCGGCATTGGTACCCGGATGATGGTTAAGCAACGTCCATGCCAATTCATTCAAAGTTACTAGATTGTTGTCGTTAATCACTAGCTACTTCATAAACGAGGCTTTTGGCAGGAACGCTCGGGGACGGTCAAATGAAAAGTGCTCGATTTGAGAGCACACCGTCACATCAACGCTCAACGACCATTGAGCAACACATCGAAAAGGAGTCACAGAAAAGAAATAGGCTTTCTAAAGGCATGTTAGGAAGAAATCGAATAAACCGGAATTGCTAATTGCGATTGGCGCGCTAATTGCGTTACTTGGTATCCATACATTTCTCGAACTGTTTTTTTATGGAGCCTTAAAATGATCGCTATCAATCGAACCCCAGAAACCAAGAAGTCTGTTCCCATCGCTGTAAGTTGCGAGCGAATTCGACGTAAATGGAGTGAGCATGAAAAAGC
>JANMNK010001103.1:0-5045 GCA_031373875.1 Pirellulaceae bacterium
GCCGCGTCGAACTGCTTGTCGGTGAACAATGGGCCGATCAAATTAGTAGCGATGGCAGATGTGTTTCCAGATAAGCTCGAATCAAGTTACAACCAAGTCAAACGCGACTTTGGCGATAAAGTCGACGTACCCGAAGAGCGACGATTTGTGGCGTTCGATGGTTACAAACAAGCGATGGATTGCCTCAAGCCGGGCGACATCGCAGTCTTTGCAACACCTCCCGCTTTCCGATGGGTCCATTTTGCATACGCCATCGAAAAAGGCTTGAACGTGTTTATGGAAAAGCCTGTGACGGTTGACGGACCAGGCAGTCGCCGCATGTTGGAACTGGCAGAGAAATCCGTTGCCAAGAATCTCAAAGTTGGCGTGGGCTTGATGTGTCGACATTGCGCCGCTCGCCAAGAACTGTACGATCGAATTCGCAACGGTGAAATAGGTGATATCGTTCTGATGCGAGCTTATAGAATGGCTGGCCCAACGGGCAGCGCGGCAGCAAAGAAAAAGCCTGATGGTGTGAGCGAACTGATGTACCAGATCCGTAGCTTCCACGCTTTCCTGTGGCTCTCCGGCGGCGGTTACAGCGACTTCTTGATTCATAACATCGACGAATGCTGCTGGATGAAAGACGCGTGGCCCGTCGAAGCCAAGGCTTCGGGTGGCCGACATTTCCGAGGTGATAATGTCGACCAAAACTTTGATACGTACTCGGTCGAATACACGTTCGAAGATGGCTCCAAGATGGACTTGAACGGTCGTATCATGCCTGGCTGTTACCAAGAATTTGCCAGCTACGCGCACGGCACCAAGGGTTCGGCTGTTATTTCAACAGCTTCTCATACCCCAGCCAAATGCCGCATCTACAACAGCCAAAAGATGACACCCAAAAATCTTGTCTGGCAATATCCACCGAACGAGCCAAACCCATATCAGCTTGAATGGGATCATTTGATCGCTGCAATTCGCGAAGATCGACCTTACAACGAAGTTGAACGCGGCGTGAAAGCCAGCGTGGTTACTTCGATGGGCCGAATGGCTGCTCACACGGGCCAAGTTGTTACCTACGAGGATATGCTCAACTGCGAGCACGAATTCGCGCCGGGTCTTGAGAATTTGACTCGTGAAAGCGAATCGCCACTGAAGGCCGACGAAAACGGCATCTATCCCGTCCCGCAACCGGGCTTGGTTACAGACCGCGAATACTAAGACACCTTCCCACTTTTGCAACTTAGCAAAATGTGTGTGTCGTCACTGATCATTAACGAGCGAGGGAAGTGGCACTTTCCTCGCTCATTTTTTTGAATCGGTAGCAAGAACCAATGGCACTGACTTAGTAGCGGAACGGCGCGAGCCGTCCGGTGAGACATTGAAAAACAAAGCAGAAACCGTAGGGCTCGCGCCCTTACGCTACAACGCAGACTCTACAGTCAGTGCCATTGGTAGCAAGAACGTTTTTAAAGAGCGTACGGATCCCGCACTTTCTCGATTCTTGGACCTGGAAGCAACCAGAGTATTGCGACGAGAACAAAACGATTTGCGCAACCCCACTCCAGCCCGTTCCAATTAGAATGGGAAAATAGTCCTACACGGCTTTTGACGTAGCCCCTCGCCTAAGGACCTGCAACAGACCGCTTCCCACCAAGAGAGTCTTGCCATGACCGGCCGTTTACTGGCGTATTTAATTTGGTTGCTATTGTTTTCACTGTGTAGCCAGTTGCAATCGTCACGAGTCGTCGCGCAACAAGGCGAACTCCAGCAGAACGCAGGCGAACAGCGGACGGATTCTTTTGAGACAAAATTGAAATTGCTCGAAGAAGCATGGCAGCGGAAAGATTATGATTTGGCTCGATCATTAACGCATACCCTGCGAGACACGGTGATCCAAACCCAGACAGAACTCCAGCCACCACTGCCTTCACTCGTAGCAACGAAGGACTATTCCGAAGTCGGTTCGTTGCCCGATCCCGAGCGAAAATGGGCCAAAGGTTGGAAATTCTTCAAAACGTTTTCTGTCGAAGAAACAGCGGGGGAAACGCGAGCCAGCGAACCGGTTGAAATCGCAGTAAGCTTTCCGTCGGAACACGTCACTTCACTTGCAAGGGAAATTCGCCTCGCTCGAGTCGAGGTAAATCAGATCGTCGAAGTGCCTTGTCAAGTTTTCGGTGAAGTGAGACGTGGGACCGCACGCTCCTGCCGACTTTTGTGGTTAGCGGATTGCAAGCCGATGGAACGACAAACCTACCTCATTTTCTTTGGAAACCCAGACGCTGAATTGCCGCAATATCCATCGGATCTGACTGTCGTGGGCGAAGGTGTTGGGCTTGATATTTCCAATGCGTTTTTCAAGGCTTCGCTGTCGATTCAAAACGGCCAATTGGAACGACTAACATTGCGACGCGAGCACGGATTGGAATTATTTTCCGGAGGCGAAGGACATGGCGAACCGCCTGGGATCGACTGGGCGCATGACTATGTGGACACTGGCAACTTCCAAAAACTGAGGATTACATTGTGGGATCAATGTCCCGATTACGAAGTCATTCGAGGTCCGTTGTGCACAATTGTTCGCCGATGGGGGTTTCCCCGTTCGCCTGTACATCCGGTGTTCACCCCGAGCCGACTCAAAGTTGATGTCGAGTATCGTTTCTATTCAGGCTTGCCCTGGTTTCACAAGATCGGTTCGATGCAAGCGATTCAGGACTTTCGTGCCGAAGCGCTTCGTGACGACGAGTGGGTTTTCTCGGGACAGTCGTTTACCGACATGTTGTGGATGGACCATGATGGCAAATTACATCCAGGTGCGGTCGATTCTGCGAATCAAGAAGATTTGTGGGGTGTTGGGTTCTATAACGCAGAGAGCAAGGACTCGTTTGTCGCTTTATTCCTCGAACATTCCTCGCAAGGCATTCCTGAACTCAAACATACTGGTGCGCCGACAATGTATTACCGATGGCACGGAAGCGTGTGGAGTCGGTATCCATTGCCGGTCAAAGACGTCCCGGCCGGTGCCGTGCTTCGGCAGAAAAACGCTTACGTCTCTATTCCATTTGACGCGACGAACGGACCAACAGAAATCGAACGATTGCGGCGATGCATGATGGGCCCTTTAACTGCGAGTGCCCAAGGTTCTGTAGACCGAGACGCCATTGCCAACTTGAAAATGCCGGAATCAACCATCCAGCTCGCGCGACCGGGTGAAGCGGGCGATAGCGAGCTAAAACGATTGGTATGGCAAGGCCTTCAAGATTGCAAAGACGGTCAGCTTTACATGTCCGACATCAGTGTTGTCGAATTGGGCTTGGTGCGCGACGTTCACGTTCGGGGGAATGTGGTTACGGTGGTCATGACCATGCCACATCGCGGACGACCTCGGCTCGGTTACTTTGTCGATGGATCAACTTCGGTTCATCCCACTTTATCCGTTCCCATACGCGAGCGATTGATGCAAATTCCAGGTGTCCGTCAAGTCGTTGTCGAGCAGACTTGGGAACCGGCTTGGAGTTCAAACGATTTGACAGATGTGGGCCGTAAAAAACTTGGAGTGGATGTCGAACCATAAAGGAATTCGAGCATCGAAAACCGCAAATTAAGGAATGAAGGTCGGGATTTTTGCTGGTCATAGAATTCGAACTTTCGTCAAGTCCAACATTTTTCCCGTTGAAAGACTGCAAGTCCGATTTTTTCGTGAACCTTACACCCTGCTTGGACGATCTTTGAGTTTGCGTTATGCTCTGTCTTTTCCGCCAGCTTGCTAACCGGAGGGTAAGCGAATGGCTAGCGGCTTCATTGGAAATGAAGTGCCCCGTAAGGGGTTGCGGGTTCGAGTCCCGTGCCCTCCGCTCAGCGGCTTGAGTTAAGTCGCAACAAACGACGTCGTAGGTTTCTGTTCTCAGAAGCCTGCGACGTTTTTTTGTTTCGTTCAATAATTTTTGCGGCTTGGTTGCTCGGCTACTTATCGAACGCCAATCAACAATCTACGCAATCTTGAGAAGAGACAATTCTACGACCCTCGCCAGCCCCGATTTCGATCGCGGAACGGTCGATTCATGTCGAACGCTAGAGATGGACCAGTCTGCACTATATAATCGAGCAGGATTTCGATGCGTCGAAGTAAGCACCACAGCACAAGTTAATTAGCGTTATCAGCCGTTTTGGCGCTAGCCACGGTTCTTTAAATGACGGTAAATTTATGCATGGGTGCTTAATTAGAAGAAAACCCCACAGATACGATTTTCCTTTTTCTTAAAATCGTTTTCAAAACGGCTAAAGGGATACTTAAATGGCTTTGCGTTTGAATGGTTTTGTGGTGCGGGGCGAAATACGGAACGGCAATCGGAACTCTGTGTCGGGTTGGCTGGAAGTTGTACCGCAGAACGATGCAGCAGTTGATAGTCGATTCGGTCGACCACGGATCATGCTTTCGCTAACCGGGAATCTTCAAGGAGATCTCGAAGGCCGGACGTTCCGCTTCGAAGTGCGCGAAGAAGACTTTGAAAGGCTACAGCCATTGAATGAGAACGGCATTGCCTGGGACCAAATCGGTGCGATGGGCGACAGCCGTTATCGAATGCTTCGTACTCCGCTCATTCCCATCGACGAATTCATACAAGCCCGACGGCGCGGCGAAACACCTCCAGAAGAAGAACGCCCCAGCCTATACTTGGAGTGGTACAGTCAAAATGGTCGCGTCGTCCTCGAATTGACCGATCCTACTTTGGAGTTTGCGGAATCTTATGTGCATCTAGCCGATCCCACCCCCGAGGATTTCTCTGAAGTCGATATCGATGCTTATCCTGGCATCACGTCGATTACTTCCGTTGAAGGTGGCGAATTCATTGAACCAAACGAGATGCTAAATTCTGACGAGTCGACAACCGACGACGATCCGTTTTCATTGTTTCCAGCGGACTTGGACGAACAAATCCGACTCTCGGCTTTCGATGAAGACGCCCCAGACGAAAATTTAGGCGACGATGGTACCGATGCGGATGAGTCCGTGGTCCGCGATGGCGATGAGGATTCCGACAGCAGCGAATTCGGTAACAGTC
>JANMNK010001154.1:0-1657 GCA_031373875.1 Pirellulaceae bacterium
CAAGGAGAAAACGATCAAGGCGCTGATGGTCCCACTGGCGGATACGGATGGGAAACCTACAAACAGTACTTTGTGGATCTAGCGGCAGCTTGGAAAGAAGATTATCCCAACGTCAGGCCGTATTACGCTTTTCAAATCTGGCCCAAAGCTTGCGCGATGGGAATCGACGGTTCGGATGACAAACTGCGCGAAGTCCAGCGCACGCTGCCGTCTTTGTTCTCCAATCTGACGGTTCTTTCGACGCTTGGTATTAAGCCACCTGGAGGCTGCCACTATCCTGCAGAGGGTTACGCCGAGTTCGCTCGCATGCTCATGCCACTGATCCGTTATCAGATTTACCATCATTATGTAGACGGCCCGAACACACCTCCGAACCTGAAACAAGTGTTCTTTGCAAACGAGAAACGCGATGAACTGGTTTTGGAATTCGATTACGCGATTACTTGGTCGGATCCATTGGTAAGCCAATTTTATTTGGATGGTCTTTCAAACCAAGTTGCAAGCGGTTCCGCAAATGGCAATCGTATAACGCTGAAACTCAAGACCCCGACGAAAGCAACCAAGATCACTTACCTCGACTCGGATCATTGGAGCCAAGACAATTTGCTCTACGGGGAAAACGGTATGGCAGCGCTTACTTTTTGCGACGTGCCAATCGCCATTCACGAGCCGAAGGAATAAAACCGCTCCTGCAACGATGATCCGTATACGTTTCATTTTCCAGAAAGCAAATCGCTTCGATGATCCTTTCACTGCGGTCAGCTCTGCTCTTTTTGATGGCGATCATAACGTCATTGTTCAATCCCGTTTGGGGCGATGTGAAGCTTGCGAATGTTTTCTGCGACCATGCAGTCCTGCAGCGTGACCGCCCGATCGTCGTTTGGGGCTGGGCCGAATCTGGCGAGCATATACGCGTATCGCTTGGCGAGCAGCAAGCTGAGACTGTGACGGACCAGAATGGAAAATGGTCGGTAACGCTGGCCGCAGGACCTAGCTCTCGCGAGCCGAAGTCGTTGGTTGTTCAAGGCAAGACAACGATTCGCGTGAATGATGTTCTGATCGGCGAAGTCTGGCACGCTTCGGGCCAATCCAATATGGCGATGACTTTGGGCGAAGTAGCGCGTCAGATCGAGCCAATCAAGGAACACGTCCCCGCAGCAAGCTGGCCGGGATTCCGAATGTTGAGAATTGACGAGCCTGGCGCAGCACAACCAGCGGATGATCTGCGGGCAAGAACGCGTTGGATCGTCTGCACACCCGAAACCGCGCCCTCGTTTTCAGCAGTAGCTTTTTTCTTTGCCGCTCGGTTGCAGTATGAGCTGGACGTGCCGATTGGAATCATCGATTCTTCGCGAGGCGGAACTCCGATCGAACCGTATATTCCCAAATCGGCTTTCAAGTCGCATCCGACACTTATCCGTGAACTGGAACTGGGTGACCAAGAAGACTTGGCTGGGCTGACGAAGTTGCCAGGGGGAGTTTGGGCCCGCGACGGAAACTGGCTGCCGGGTCGTTTATTTCATTCCCGGATTTCTCCAATTACTCGATTTGCTGTGCGAGGAACGATTTGGTATCAAGGCGAATCGAACTGTGGTGTCGGCGAAGATCCCCGCGATTACCAGCACAAGATGCGAGCATTGATAGCAGGTTGGCGAGA
>JANMNK010001156.1:0-2330 GCA_031373875.1 Pirellulaceae bacterium
CACCAGCGGCTATTGAAGGTATCGTTTGGAATGATGCCAATCGAAATAAGGTCCGCGATGGAGGATTGATTCACGGAAATGCTCCGGACATCATTCTCGCGATCGATATTTCTGGAAGCACTAGCGAACCTTTTTCCGGCACGACTGTTGGAGACGTGAATGGAGATGGTTTCGCAAACACTGTTCTCGACGCAGAAATTCAAGCTGGCATCGCACTTACACAGCAGTTGATTGGCGCGGGATACGGATCGCTGGCTTGGATTGGAATCGTTACCTTCAATGGTTCCGCACAGAATATCGACATGAACCCCATAGCGGCCAATCTGCAAATTGCAGTACCCGCCAACAGCAATGCAGACGCGGATGCTGAGTTGGATGTCGTCGAAGCCCTCAAGTCTCTTCGCAGCGGCGGCGCGACAAACTACGAAGCGGCGTTGCAACAAGTCATCAGCAGTTTCACATCGCTGGGTACAGCCGCCGGAAACGGTAACTTGATTTTCTTGTCGGATGGCGTTCCAACAACGGGCGGAAGTTTTGACGACGAGATTGCGAACTTGCTCGCCGCCGATGTCAACATGCGAGCTTTTGGAGTCGGACAAGCCGCTTCGTTAACTGAACTTCGAAAGATCGACCCATCTGCAAAGATTTATGTTACAGGCGAAGATTTGTTAGCCGCAGTGAATCTAAATAACACGACCGGATATCCGGGTGAAGAAGGAATGGCAGGTGTCTCCGTATATCTCGACCTGAATAACAACGGCGTGTGGAATAGTGCGACAGAACCGCGCGCGGTTACATTGGACGATGATCCCGACACATCGGACTTTGATGAAACAGGATACTACCGGTTCGATAATCTTTTTGCTGGCACCTATCACGTTCGCGAAGTTATTCCGACTGGTCACACGCAGACTTACCCTGGTTCGACGTCATTCAAACACGTAGTCGTTCTCGATTCGGGCGATATCCGATCGGGAATCGATTTTGGAAACGCCGCCAATCCTTTCATAACAGGAATTCCAGCAACGCAAAACTATGTGTCTGGAAGTGCTGGCGTATTGCTGGCAACGAGTGCACTGGTTTCCGATGCTGATACACCTATTTTCAATGGCGGAACGCTCCGGGTCCGTGTCTCTGCCAATTCACAAACGACGGATATCCTTGGCATTTCGCATCAAGGAAACGGCGTGGGTCAAATCGGAGTTAGCGGAAGCACGATCAGTTACGGTGGCGTGGCGATCGGTTCCTTTACGGGTGGTGCGGGTTCTACAGCACTGCTCATTACGTTCAACGTTAATGCGACCCTTGCCTCTGTCCAAGCTGTTGCGCGAAGGATAACTTTCCGCAACACTTTGGCAACTCCATCGTCGGCAACACGGACCGTGGAGTGGCGACTGACTGACGGCACGGGCGGAACGAGTGCCTTGGTAAACGAATCGGTTACGATCACTTGACCAATGCCGTGAGAAAATCAACAGCGTCTAATTCGGAGAAGCCGAATCAACCCTTCTCCGAGTCAGCGGCTGCGCCCATCAATTGAGCGATGAGGGGCAGGAGCTGTTTTTTGCGGCTGACGACTCCGTCAAGCTGATAAAGATGAACATCGACTCGTGGAAAATTAACCTCTTCCCAAGTTTCCGGCTCGCTGGACATTAACAGCAGACTTCCGTTGCTGATGATGTCGGTAACAAAGAGAGCGGAAAACTGCAAACGTCGTTCTCGGGCCATGACGGCGAGGGCTTCTCGCAATTCGTCTTTGCGGTTCCAAAACAAATCGAAGCCAATCTCTTCGATTTGGGATATAGAAAATCGGTGACCTTGCTCCTCAAATTCCTTGCAGTCCTCGCGAACAACTTCGCGCGGTGAACAAGATCGCAGGCTTGATCCGATCGCAAAAAACTCTTTTGCATATTCGCCCAAGTCGATTCCGCAGAAGCCAGACAACCATTCAAGAATATTCCGATCCACATCCGTTGTCGTGGGCGAACGCAAATAGAGGGTGTCGGAGATAATGCCCGACGCCATGCATAAAGCGATGCCCTTCGAAGGATTAATGCCGGCTGCTCGAAACTGCCTTGCCACCAGGGTGCACGTGGAACCGACGGGGTCGTTGATGAATTTGATTGGTTGTGTCGTTCGAAGACTGCCGCCGATGCGGTGATGATCGAGCACCTCGAGGATTTCGGCTTCTTCCGCGCCTTGAACAGCTTGCGACAGCTCATTGTGGTCGACGAGAATCAATTGAGGTTTGGGTGGGTTTACTAGATCGGACTCGGCCAATACGCCGATCAGCTTCCCCGTGTCATCCGTTACAGGAAACAAACTTTGTT
>JANMNK010001187.1:0-2780 GCA_031373875.1 Pirellulaceae bacterium
GCTCGCATTTGTTCGCGCCTTAGTATTGAGACCTGGTGGCGGAACGAAATCGTGGCTGGAACTTGAGCAGGTCATTCTCTCAGATACGTCCAATGTCGATCGCGTTTTGATTGACGACGCTGGTTGGACTAACGGCATCGTAGGTTTTCCAAGTTCTGGGGATTCAGGATTTGATGCGGGGCAAGCGAACGCAATCATTGAATTAAAAACTGACTCCAAAAACTCAGCATTGTCGATGAACAAGATTCAATGCATGATTTTTTCGTCCGCATTCGCACCCAACGCTCAACTCAATTCGAATATTCAACTGGGCTTAACAGACGGAACATTGCTGAAGACATCGGGCTGGACTGTGGATTCGCCAAGCGCTTGCCATTTCAAATTAGCGATTCCTTTAGATCTTGCATTACCGGTCAATGATCGACTCGGCAAACAAATTTGTTACTTGCTCGCAACGCCTCAAGATTGTCGGTTTTTGTCCGACCTACAACCCGCCACTTTTCGCCACCTTCCACAATGGACCACGAAACTAGAATTAGGTTTGAACCGAAGTGTTTTTGGTGAACCACTCGTTGTCGGCAATACACTTTTTGCACGGGGGATCGCGATGCCGGGTTCTTCGCAAGCGAGCTTCCGGCTCGACGGATCGCCGCAAAAACTTGTTGCCGAACTCGTTTTGCCCCAGTCCCGCGACGCCGATCAATCCGTGGGCAGTGTTATCGCTAAAGTATTAGTCAGTAAGAATCGAAAATTGCAAACGGTCTACACTTCCGAAACCCTGCACTCGGGTGATGCGGCGGTTGCCGTTCAGGCGGATCTGTCGGGTGGCGAATTGCTGGTCTTGTTGGTCGAGCCAGCAAGTCACGGCGATTCGGGCGACCAATTGTTTTGGATCGATTGTCGATTAGTGAAATCCGCTGAAGAAAAATAGGTAGGCTTGATGGACCCTCACTCAGTACCGAGTCCCGATGTTTCTGTTTCGGATTTTCAACAGTTGATTCGTCGAATGTACTACGACAAAGACGTCGAACGAGGCGTTGACGGAACCTTCATGTGGCTCATGGAAGAAATCGGCGAGCTTGCGTCGGCACTACGGGGCTCGGATCGACAGAATCTGCAAGAGGAGTTCGCGGACGTATTAGCTTGGCTGACGACGATCGCTAACGTAGCAGGTGTGGACCTGAGTAAGGCTATCCAAGAGAAATATGGCAGTGGATGCCCGGGATGCCATCGCTTTGAGTGCACTTGCCCCATGTCGGAAAAACCATAAAACTCCGTCAAGACTGTGCAACAACCCGAAGGAATAGAGTATCTGGAATGGACTCAACTTACCCGAAGCCGCAAAAGAGTCGAAATACGAGCGTCATTGTTATTCCCGCGAGACTTGCTTCAACGCGACTGCCTGAAAAACTGCTTTTGCGGGAAACGGGAAAATCGGTTCTACAACATACGTACGAAGCTGCTTTGACCGCTCGACGGCCCAGCAAAGTGATTGTCGCCGTCGACCATGAACGATTGTTGACAGAGGTGCAACAGTTCGGGGGCCAAGCCATCATGACCGACCCAAACGCAGCATCGGGAACGGACCGAATCACCGAAGTTGCCCGGGCAGTTGACTTTGAAATTTTCGTCAACGTTCAAGGCGACGAACCAGAAATTTCCGGAGACGCGATTGATCATGTAATCGAGTTGCTTGAGAACAATCCGGAAGCGGCTGTTGCTACGTTGGCCACTCCGATTCGAACACGCGAAAATTTAGAAGACCCCGCTTGCGTCAAAGTCGTCTGTAGCCAGCAAGGCAATGCGCTTTATTTTAGCCGGAGCGTGATCCCCCATCCTCGTGAATGGAGTGACAGTTTATTGTCGACCAATCCATCCTTATTCCTCCAGCATTTAGGGATTTACGCATATCGGCGGGACTTTTTATTAAGTCTAAAAAATCTTGCACCCAGTCCCCTTGAGACGACGGAAAAGTTAGAGCAACTGCGATTCCTTCAAAATGGCTTTAAAATCCAGGTTGGAATTGTGGAGCACGCGACTCGCGGGATCGATACTTTGGCAGATTATCAAGCGTTTGTCAGAAGAAAGAAAAAGTGTTAAGATTTCGCCAGGCGACACTGGTCATTTGCCATCGGATGGCTTTTCGTTTTGGCTCGCGTCAAAATGGGTTGAAGATTAGTCAGATGCAAAGGCTTAAAAACCAAAGGTCTCGCCCTCCTAAAGTCGATTGAGCGCTTGAACTAAATTGGGAAATCGTTTTGGAATCGATTTCTGCTTGAAGCCTTAACGATCTATGTAACCTGCGAGCGATTCCTCTCGCTGACTAAACTGCAGGTTTTGTTAATCCCGTCATGTCCTGAACTGATTTTGCGCTTTTGTTTTGAAGGAATTTCGCAGATGACCAAGCATATTTTTGTGACGGGGGGCGTTGTCAGTTCGATCGGCAAAGGGCTTACCAGCGCGTCGATCGGCCTGCTACTCGAATCGCGTGGCTTGACGGTTCGCATGCAGAAATTAGACCCGTACATCAATGTCGATCCGGGAACGATGAGTCCTTATCAGCATGGCGAAGTTTACGTATTGGACGACGGCAGCGAGACCGACTTGGACTTGGGACACTACGAACGATTTACCAGCGGACCTTTGACGCGCGATTCCAATTACACCACGGGCCAAATTTATTTATCGGTAATCGAAAAAGAACGCCGCGGGCAGTTTCTCGGCAAAACTGTTCAAGTCATTCCGCACATTACAAACGAAATAAAAAGTGTTATCCAGAA
>JANMNK010001249.1:0-2050 GCA_031373875.1 Pirellulaceae bacterium
GCTTGATGGTCAAAGCACGAAGAAAAATCAAGAAGCGTGTTTTCATATTGAATTCGTCGACTCCGCAGTTGCGCAAAGGAACAGCGACTCTCGGTAGGTGGGGACGGCAGTTTGTTGGCTGACCAGATGGGAGATCTATTATAACCGATGGAGTCGCGTAAATTGCAGCAGTCTGTTGATTTATTGAAACCACATGCAGCAGGATTCAGGAATAATTCGAGTGGTGTCTGGAGAAAATCAAGCAACCCGATCTGTACAGAGATCTTGCCTTGGTGACCAACCCCACCCGTTATACAGTTCATGTAGAATGATCGATGCGGTGCGCGAATGAAATAATATTGCAAGAGTTGAGGAACTTGATCACTCTTGGCTTTATTGATTTAGAGAGGGTGGAGGAATCAATGCAGGATTATAGGACGCAGGTCTCTTTAGAATTTGCGAAGAAGATCGACGAGTTATTGTCCAATTCGACTCGCGAACCACATTGGGATCAGGACAAAGCTCGTCACTATATGATCGAGGTTTCTGATAGACGCTCAAGATTCGAATCAATTGCATCGCGAATTTGTGACGAGATAATTGGTCCCTTAGTTCAATCGGTGGCAGCCCGTTTTCCCAATGCTACTTTGAGCCAAAATGAACCGGCCGGACGAATTGTCTGTTGGTTCGGATACTGTGAGCGTTTCCCTGCGAGCACAAAAGTTGGTTTTTCGGCTGAGCATGATGTACGCTTTGAGAAAATCTACATCTGCTTTGAAGCTTCGATGTCACCGCCGTTCATCAAGCTGAACGAGCACGATAAACATTCGATGCTGCTCGCCGAAGTGAATGATGACGACGTGTCTAATTGGGTCCAAGAACGGCTGATTGAGTTCGTCAATGACTACATGCGGATCGATCGTGGTCTAGACGATTTCGAGGATGAGACGGCAACCGACCCTGTCTGTGGGATGCGAATAAGCCGTAGTCACGCGCGAGCATCGACAAGCTATATTGGACGGCAATACTTTTTCTGTTCCCAGGATTGCCTCGATCATTTTTCGCACGAGCCAACGGCTTACGTCAAAGTGGAGCTGGATTGAAAGCAGTTTCATCAAAACGTGTGTGGGTTTTATGCGTTCGCGTTCATCAGGATTTGTCGCTTATTTTATGGTTGTAACACTCAGGTAAAGGAATCGACGTGAGCAATCCATCGCAACTTTCATTTTACGGTGCAGCGGGTACCGTCACTGGTTCCAAGTTTCTAGTCGATCATGATGGGCAACAGATTCTTCTTGATTGTGGACAGTTTCAGGGGATGAAAGAGTTGCGGCTACGAAACTGGGAATCGCCGCCATTCGTCCCGGGAAATTTAGCAGCAATCGTTTTGACTCATGCGCATATCGATCATTGCGGACTGTTACCGCTCGTGGTGCGACGTGGTTTTCGCAATCCGATTTACTGCACAAAAGCTACCGCTTCATTGTTACCTATCATGTTGCGCGACGCTGCTCGATTGCAGGAAGAAGATGCGGAGTATGCGAACAGAAAGGGTTTTTCCAAACATCATCCGGCTCAACCTTTGTTCGACTTGAAGGATGTTGAGAAAACTCTGCCTTTGGTTAGGCCCTTTGACTACCACACACCGCTGGATGTCACGAGCAGCATGACGGCGACTTTCAGGCGGACCGGTCACATTCTTGGCTCTGCATCGATTGATTTGTTACTAAAAGGCCCTCGCCCGTTACGACTTGTTGATTCCGGAGACTTAGGACGTTGGAATCGCCCGCTCTTGTTAGATCCTGAACTTGTCGATGAAGCTGACGTGTTGCTCGTGGAATCAACATATGGAAATCGCCTTCATTCGCTCGACGATACGGTCCAGGGCCTTGCTCGTATCATCAACGATGCGGTGACGCGAGGCGGCCCCATTATTATCCCTTCCTTTGCGGTTGGCCGCGCGCAAGAATTGATTTGGCGGATACGAGAGCTTGAAAATTTGAGCCTCATTCCGAAACTTCCTGTTTTCATCGACAGCCCGATGGCGATGGATGTTTCCAATGTATTTTGC